>NZ_LWFT01001336.1:0-644 GCF_001635105.1 Oleiphilus sp. HI0079 | reverse complement strand
GATTGAACGCTGGGTAGCGACTCTGCCTGTAGCAAATTGCTCTCCTTAAATAGTAATGGCCTAGTTAGGCGTAGTCGTTGACTATTTAAGTGATCAATCGCACCTAGTAGCTGAGAGTTTCTCTCCCTTAAGGCTACTAGGTGTTGTTCTTTTGTATTGCTTTTGTGTTTTGTCACTTTGATGCTCGCCCTTCACAACGGCGAGCTTTTTTGTTTTTCCTGATGACACATTGACCCCGCCTCGTTATATTTTTACTTCCACTCAAAAATTGACCATGACTTTATGAACGACTCAGCTTCTCGCAAGCGCCCCCTCGACGGCATACGTGTGATTGAAATGGGGCAGCTGTTAGCCGGCCCTTTTACGGGCTCTATACTTGGTTACTTTGGTGCAGAGGTTATAAAGATTGAGCCTCCAGAGGGTGGTGATCCAATACGTGGGTGGCGGTTAATGGAAAACGGCACCTCTTACTGGTGGCATAGCATCGGGCGGAATAAGAAGTCGGTCACGATAGATCTTAAAACAGAGCAGGGCCGAGAGATCGCAGCAAGCCTGATTGATAAGGCGGATGTTCTGGTTGAAAACTTTCGGCCCGGTACGATGGAGAAGTGGGGCTTAGGCCCAAAGGAAGCCAAGGAGCGCAA
>NZ_LWFT01001335.1:0-874 GCF_001635105.1 Oleiphilus sp. HI0079 | reverse complement strand
TTTGCCTTCACGTTTAGATCGGGGAGCTCGATGTCATTAGGTACCAGGCGAATTTCGCCACTTAGGAAGTCTTCTTCTTGATCGAACTGCTGGGCAACGAGCGCGTCTGATGCACTGACTGCAGCAACCATTAAGGCACTGTCGCTCATTGCAATGGCAATCTCTTTGAGTGCATCACCGGCAGGGTCGAGCATCATGGCTTCTTCGCCAAACGGAAACTCGATGAACGGCTCAATCACACGTTGATCATTAGGGTAGGTGATTTTGTAGCTGTGCTTCAAAACTAAAGCGGTGCCATTGCTTAAACCTAAAACGAAGGTTCTGGATGCTGGATCCGCATTGGCAACGCTAGTAACAACTACGCCTTCTTCAATCGGCAAGTCAACTTGGCTATGAATGCTGCCATCGAGCGTGTTGTAGAAAATAACGCTTCCGAGATCCGTCACACGAAATGCTTTTTCGCCTTGCTCTTCTGCACCGCTATAGATGGTTTTGCCGGCCTCTTTTGCCGGAACCTCATAACTGGCGATACGCTCAGCTTCTGCGCTGGCAAACAGCGGCGCTACTTCATAGAGTAAATAGAAGAAAATTAGCGTAATCGCGACGATTACACTAATACCCCCGGTGCCGATGGAAATGCGCGCGAATTCGTCTTTAAACTTTCGCGTTTTTCTGTGGCGGATCAACCTTGGGCTATTAAAGTCCAGATCAGGTTGTTGCGGTGTAGATTCGCTCATAAATAATACCGATAAATTGAGAGAACGTAGTTAACTGTTAAAAACTGAAAAATACAAATGCCTTTCACGACAAAAACCCTCCGCCTTACTGGCGGAGGGTTTTTGTTCTTTAGCGAACTTCGAGTGGTATTCGAAGT
>NZ_LWFT01001334.1:0-964 GCF_001635105.1 Oleiphilus sp. HI0079 | reverse complement strand
CCGTCATCCTTGCTCGGGACAGTATCCAATCTCGTCGAGCTAAATCTGCTCACACAACGCCTCGATGACGCGCTCGCAGAAAACCTCTTCAACGACAGCAAACAGTCGGATATCAACGAGCAGTCTTATGTCAAAGCCTACCAGTCAGCTTCCCGCCGCGAAGACCGGTTACGACAATTAGTTCTGGTAGAAAGAGCGGGCGAGCTGCTCGATCGTCACGCAAGAAACCCGGTCCTGCGCTTTACTCTTTCAGTTTCTGAGAAACCCGCAAAAAAATCCGGCCTACACTCCCTGCACGGGTTTTTAATGCGAGGACTTGATGCTTTCTACCGGATGAGCGATGTTGATTTGCTGATGCAAACTTTGATCGAACGCGAAAGCCGGATACTATCCCGTATCTATAATGGCGATCCCCAGCCCTTTAAACTTTAAAAATTAATCGGAAAACACATGTCAAAAACCATCATCAACGACCGAGTAGAACTTGAGATCACCAATCAAATCGCATTTGTGAAACTCGTTCGCGCAGACAAACTCAACGCACTCGACATGCCTATGTTTGAAGCGATTATAAAAGCCACCAAGCAGGTATCACGCAACAAGGAAATACGTGGCGTCATTCTTTCTGGCGAGGGCAAGGCATTCTGCTCAGGGCTTGATGTGAAGAGCATGCTCAAAAATCCGATGGCGGCGATCAAGCTTTTGATCAAGCCAGGAACAAAGTTTTCTAATATTGCGCAAGATGTCAGCTATCTTTGGCGAGAAGTGCCTGTCCCGGTCATTGCGGTCACTCACGGAAAGTGTTGGGGCGGTGGTTTTCAAATCGCTCTAGGCGCAGATTTTCGCTATGCACAAACAGACTGCACATTTTCCATTATGGAAACAAAGTGGGGCCTAATCCCTGACATGGCGGGATCTATCGCCCTACGAGAACTTCTTCCAATAGACAGAGCAAAAGAGTTAA
>NZ_LWFT01001333.1:0-896 GCF_001635105.1 Oleiphilus sp. HI0079 | reverse complement strand
TATTGCATTTTTGATGCGGCTGATTAAAAACATCTCGTGAAAATGTGCCATTTAGGTCTACACTTTTGGATGCTGAGGGCTCGCTTTGAAAACTCATGGCTTGCGTAAAGTTTGCGCTCGACAAGTCAAAAAACTTGGCGCTAAGTATAACCACTGTTTCCATTTCGTTGAACCTGCTTTTTTCTTGCGGTTTGCCGAATAATTAAAGATAACTTCGATTTTTTAGAGGGACTGAAAGTTTGGATCTCGCTACCCTAGTAGGACTTTTAGGCGGCTTTGCCATTGTTGTTTTTGCAATGGTGCTTGGTGGCTCGTTAGGCATGTTCGTCGATGTGCCCTCTATTCTCATCGTGATTGTTGGTTCCTTGCTTGTTTGCATGATGAAATTCTCTCTCGGGCAGTTTCTCGGAGCAACGAAAACGGTTGCTAAAGCATTTATGTTCAAGCTGGACTCGCCTGAGGAGCTGATTGCGAATGTAAAAGAACTCGCGGATGAGGCTCGAAAAGGTGGGTTGTTGGCACTTGAGGGTAAGGAGATTTCCAATGATTTCCTGAAGCGGGGAATTGGTTTGCTCATCGACGGTCATGAGGCGGACGTCGTTCGCAATCTATTGGTAAAAGACAAGAATCAAGCAGTAGATCGCCACAAGGTTGGATCTAGGGTCTGGGAGGCGCTAGGTGATGTCGCGCCCGCAATGGGTATGATTGGGACTTTGATTGGTTTGGTCGCTATGTTATCGAATATGGATGACCCGAAATCGATTGGACCCGCAATGGCTGTTGCATTGCTGACTACTTTATATGGAGCAATGCTTGCCAATATGGTAGCGATTCCTTTCGCTGACAAGCTGAAGCTGCGCATGGCGGAGGAGAGCTTGATAAAGAGTATGTCGATT
>NZ_LWFT01001332.1:0-723 GCF_001635105.1 Oleiphilus sp. HI0079 | reverse complement strand
AAGGCGTTGGTTGAGCAAGTCGCGCAAAATTTGGATGATCATCCGGAAGCGGGCATCGCAACGCTGTGCGAGCGTATTCACGATTTAGATACTGTTCTCAATCCCAACGCGGTGAAAGTTGTTTTTGATGAGCATGGTTTTGCCTCGTATTTTAGTCGTGCGCCGATTCCTTACGCACGCGATGCCTTAACTGAAACACCTCCTCGATTGTCTTCAAAAGCAGAGTATTATCGCCATATCGGTATGTATGCTTATCGCGTTGGTTTTCTTCGCCAGTATGTGCAATGGCTGCCCAGTATGACGGAGCAAGTCGAAAAGCTTGAGCAGTTGCGCGCGCTCAGCAATGGTGTGCGAATACACATCGATATCGCAGCTGAAGCGCCTCCTTCAGGCGTGGATACACAGGAAGATTTAGAGCGTGTGCGTCAGTATTTTAAGGGTGCGAAATGACGCGCGTGCTGTTCGTTTGCTTGGGTAATATTTGCCGTTCACCCACTGCGCATGGTGTATTTGAGTCGCTTGTAAAAGCCAAGGGGCTTGCTGAGCAGATTCACATTGATTCTTGTGGTACCGGCGGTTGGCACATTGGTGAGTCGCCAGACAAGCGCGCGACAGCGCATGCTAGAAAACGTGGTTATGACTTATCGCATTTGAGGGCTCGACAGGTTCAAAGCAATGATTTTTACGAGTTTGATTACATTCTTGCGATGGATGAGGCAAACC
>NZ_LWFT01001331.1:0-971 GCF_001635105.1 Oleiphilus sp. HI0079 | reverse complement strand
CATCAACATCGGCTATTTGATTATCTGCTGCGTAGCGCACCATCAATCCACGCGCTTTCTTTGCATAAAAACTAATGATTTTGTACGTGTCATTTTTGAGATCTTTAAATACCGGCGTAACAACGCGAGCGGTCAACATCTTCATATCCACTGCCTTGAAGTACTCATTAGATGCAAGGTTTACAACCACTGCATCAGACGCCGCACCCACATCAGAATTAAGCAAACTTGAGATTTTTGTCCCCCAAAACTTATAAAGATTAGGCCCACGCGAATTCTCAAGCTTTATACCCATTTCAAGCCGATAAGGCTGCATTAGATCTAGCGGTCGCAGAAGACCATAAAGACCAGAAAGAATCCTTACACTGCTCTGTAAATACTCGACTGCCTCCGAACCGCAGGTTTCAATATTGAGACCTGTATAAACATCCCCTTTAAATGCATAAGCGGCCTGCTTTGCATTTTGTACGTCGAACGGAGTAGACCACTCCTGAAATCGCTTTACATTCAAATCGGCGATCTTATCGCTTACACCCATCAAGCTTTTAATATCTTGCGATGAAAGTTTGCGCGCAGTTCGATTAAGCTCGCTTGCATCCTCAAGCATCCGCGGCTGAGTAAACTCATCCGTAGAGGCCGCATTTTCGAAGTCCAAGGTCTTAGCAGGTGAAAGCAAAAAAAACATTGAGATTCCTTAAATAATAACTAAACAGCGCCATCACAAACACGCAAAAACTCATAAACGGCTTGCTCATCGAACGGCCATGAAAGTGCTCTACCAGAGCCCACATCAATCACAACCGGTATCAGTGCACCATACCGCTCAACCATGGCCTCAGAAGCTGAAATATCAACTAACTCAATACTCAAGCTAAAATTATGCGACTCCATCACCGAGTTGAAGCTTCCAAGCACAGAGGCCGCAAGGTCACACAAGTGACAACCTTCAGTACCTAACAACTGCACATTTC
>NZ_LWFT01001330.1:0-602 GCF_001635105.1 Oleiphilus sp. HI0079 | reverse complement strand
TAGTGAGCAAACGGGCGTCACTGCGGTTATTAACCAAAACATCATTAACGGTGGAGCACTTGCCACCGGCGCGAACGCGGGCAGCTTCGAAGTGAATGACGTGGTCGTCAATATTTCGATTGGCGCATCGGATACAGCGACCGACATTCAAAATGCAATGATCACTGCTTTCAACAATAAAGCAGGTCAGACTGGTGTAAGGGCAGAAGCGTTCGGCTCCACGTATCGCCTAATTGCTGAAGACGGCCGTAACATCACGCTTGACACCTATACAGGTATTACAGCAGCAAACTTAGGTCTTCCTACTGCGGGAACCACACAGTCATCGATCACTCTCGAAGCAGCAGGCAAGATAACGCTCGAAACCCTGACTGGCAATATCGCTAACTCAGGCTTTGGGGTTGGAGAGTATGGCGCCGCTGAAGATGGAAGCCTCGTTAAAGATATTGATATAAGAACTGTCGCGGGCGCTCTTGCGGCACTCGACTCTGTTGATAACGCAATGAATACGGTCAACCTTCAGCGTGCTAACTTGGGGGCTATCCAAAACCGATTCGAATCAACCATTCAGAATCAACAAATTGCCTCTGAAAATATGCAGG
>NZ_LWFT01001329.1:0-665 GCF_001635105.1 Oleiphilus sp. HI0079 | reverse complement strand
GGCCAACGCGAGAAGTATCCTATCATTTCGATGCTTTAAGTATATCCGTTTAAGGAAGTCACGCATCTTTGGTTTAGTGCTAGTTGCATCGGAACATACCACCAAAAGATCAACAGCTAGAGGAGAAAAGTCTGGATGTTCTTCAACTAACGACCTCAAATACCCAATCGCTTGAACAAACCCGTGCTCAGCAGACTTTAACTGAGCCAAAAGCAGCAAAGCTCGGGGGTTCTTAGGGTCGACTTTGGAAGCATAATCTAGGTGATGACGCGCTAAGTTATGACGGCCGGACTCTAGCTGAGACACCGCAATCTCACAATGATAATGCCCCATTCGCTTCGCTAGATCAGGATCACGTTTGCAATCCCATTTCGATATCAACTCAATTGCCTGCTCCCAATCTTTTTGTCGCTCAAGAATCGATAACAATAGCCTTCGCGCTTGGTCACTTAAATCTCGAGTAAAAACAAGTTCTTCAAGTAAGGACTCAGCTCTGTCGAATAAACCTGCTGCCTTGTAATCTCTTGCTAGCTCAAAAGTAACAGCATGCGCATTTTCAGTACTTAACTGGGGATGAGCCAAGAGGTTCTGATGAATGAGAATCGCACGATCAACCTCCCCTTCTTGACGAAAGTGACGGCCAATCGATAAGTGGATAGGCAAAG
>NZ_LWFT01001328.1:0-496 GCF_001635105.1 Oleiphilus sp. HI0079 | reverse complement strand
CTGCAAATAATGAAGTATCTGCGTATTTAATATGGGATGGCTTGAAAGCACTTTATGATCTGGCTTTTGCAAACCAAGACGCGTCAAATCGCCATTGAGCATGCGCAGTAAACCACCGAAGACAAGCTGCGATAACTTGATCGGCATCCAGTCGCTTTGAGCACCAAACACATCAGCAGGCATTCCAAATATATGCTTAGGCACGAAGTGGTAACCACGACGCAAACTAATATAGGCATTGTCGGCCATGTATGCGGCGTCACAAGCAATGTCGACCCCAGAGTTGCCCGCACCCACCACCAACACATTCTGGCCCTTTAAGCTTTGTGGATCATGATAGTCAACGGAATGAAGCAACTCGCCGGTAAAGTTTTCCTGCCCCTTCAATGTCGGCTGGTGCTTGTACCAGTTTGTACCCGATGCGCAGACTAGCCATCGCGACTCGTCAGAAAAGCGCTCTCCGTGCGCATCCTCACCCTGAATTAACCAGAGCCCC
>NZ_LWFT01001327.1:0-20167 GCF_001635105.1 Oleiphilus sp. HI0079 | reverse complement strand
TTAGCTATTGCGCACCTGATGATTATCGTTAGGAATAAATAGAAATAACTAAAAGTAACGTTTTGCAACAATTAACAAGTTGTCACAGTTATATAAATTGGTTAATTTAAAACCAGAATTGATCAAATAATAAGCGCCTAGCGCAACACAAATCGCGACAATAAAAACTAACCGCAAAGGGTCGCGCCTAAATAATATGGAGAGGACTCATGCTCGAAAACTGCAAGAATGCAACGGAGCGCTGGGGTGGCGTCAACGAACTTATTGATAAGTGGCTCATCGAAAGACAAGAACTCATCGTCAAGTTTTGTGACTTAACAGTCAACCCACCCAGCTCGCAAGAAAATACCATCGAAAAGCTACAAGGCTTTTGTCAGGTTTTAGTCGATTATGTATCGGTTGGTCACTTTGAAGTATATGAGCAACTCATCAATGAAGCCATCGACTTTAACAACGATGATGGTACCGTCCTTCTCGATGCGACTATCCCACAAATTCAAGAAACAACCGAAGTAGCACTCGATTTTAACGACAGTTTTGATGATATCCACAAGGTCGATGATGGCGTGGACAAGTTAGTCGCGCGCCTCGAGCGTTTAGGGCGAACTTTAGAAAATCGCTTTGAGCTGGAAGACCAGTTAATTGAGGCGATACACACATCTCAGGCGGATTTAGTCTCCTAAGTGCATAAATTTATGAAGCGGATTGCAACCCGCTGGAATCAAAAACGGTCTATACTGCATAGACCGTTTTTTTATGCCCGATCCACCATGAAAACCATTTTAATTATTTGTCTTTCTTCGCTGCTTATTGCCTGCGCAAAAAGCCCTGACTCTTCCTCAGAAATTGCTACCCAAGGACTTTTTTCGGGTACGTTTAGCAAAGATGGCCAGAACATACTGATCGGCTCGCAGCTCCATGGGGCGAGTTACTGGCGCGTTTCACCTTTAGAGAGAACATTCAACTGGAACCACCAACAAGGCGAGTACACGCAGATCACCGCCAACGCAATTTCAACCGACGGCTCACGCGCTGCAACCGCACATAAAAATCAATGGATTTTATGGAACACTGAAACCGGCGCGTCTTTGGCCTTTCTTCAAGCACCCTCGAATATTCTCAGCATTGCTCTGAATCAAGATGGATCCCGCGCCCTGCTCGGGTTGGAAAGCGGTGATATCTGGTATACCGACCCTCTTACCGGCAATAACGTTCAGGAGTTTAAACAAAGCGAAGCCGTACGCAGTGTCGCCATTAATGCGGATGCGACCCTCGCACTCACTGGCAGTGACAACTATAGCGCCACATTTTGGGATTTACTCAATGGCGAGGCCTTACATACCGAAAACCTTGAAAACATGAGTCGCCATGTCACATTTTCACCAAGTGGGAACAAAGCGTTTATTTCGTCATTGCGAAATGATCACCTCATCATTAATACCCGCGATTTCTCAACGCTTAGCGCTATCCAAGAACGTTATACGATCTTTAACGGTGCGCATTTCTCAGTTGACGAGAAGCGCGTCTATTTAGCGAACCAGCAGGGCTACATTCAAGTATTCGATACTACTACAGGTGAGGAGACCTCAAGATTCAAGGCTAAACGCAAGAAATGGTTTGGCGCTTCTCGCGCCATCATTGCCCTATGGGCAGACGACAACACCCTCAAGGCGCTTACAAGCGACGGACAGCTACAAACGTTTTCTCTCGCGCCATAACGAGATTCTTGTCACAACCCTTATTTAATGGCCTGTCATATAAAATTCCTGTCCCATTTATTGATAGTTAGTACAAGCAGCAGCGCCTACGATTATTCTCGAGAATAAAAATAAGAATCGAAAATATAAATTAAGGCAAGCACGCGCTTGCCGGCTCTTTTCCCTCCAAAAAATAAAGATAAAAAACGACAGGTGACCAACATGAAGAAAACGATTGTCGCGCTCAGTCTGTGCGCTGCGGCTTCACTGACTCCGCAAGATACCTATGCAACGGGTTCCGGCTCCATCCCGATTCTCGACTTTGCAGGCGGACTACTGAACCTACCTAACTTTCCCACCTCTGAAAACTATACAACCAACGACGACATCGTGATCAGCGCGTTTGATGGCGTAGAGTTGACGGCAAACATCTTTGTGCCGAACAACATTCAAGGCAGCGCGCCAGCCGTGATCTTTATCAACAGCTGGGGTTTAAATGAGTATGAGTACCTTCAACAAGCGGGAGAGCTAGCTGATAAAGGATACATTGTCCTTAGCTATGCGACTCGAGGCTTCGGTGAGTCAGGCGGCCTTATCGGAACAGCCGGCCCGAAAGACATGAACGACTACAGCACGGTCATCGACTATTTAATCGCCAACTACCCTGTCGATGAAAGCGCAATTGCAACGGCGGGAATTTCTTACGGCTCGGGCATTAGCTTAATTGGTGCAGCACAAGATCCTCGCGTAAAAGCCGTCGCAGCAATGAGCTCTTGGGGCGATTTAGTCGATGCACTTTATGGCAACCAATCACCACGACTTGTTTGGGGCGAGCTGCTCACGCTTGCGGGCTCTCTCACTGGTAATCCCGACCCATCTATCGCTGAAAACTGGGATATCGTAAAGAACCAGAAACTGGACCAAATTGATCAAGTTGTCGACTGGGCAAGTATTCGCTCTCCGATTAACTACGTCAATCAGCTCAATGAGAATGGTACCGCGATCTACATGGCGAAAGCCTACGGTGACAACTTGTTTCAGCCCAACACTCTGCTCGACATGTTCGGCCAACTAACTACGCCAAAGTACATCGATTTGCTTCCGGGCACCCACGCAACGGCAGAGCTTCTGCCATCGCTTGTTGGCCTCGGAGACACCCTTGTTTGGGACAACGTCTATAAGTGGTTTGATATTCATTTGAAAGGTGAGACCAACGACTTGTCTAATGCGAAACCCATCAATATGAAAGTTCGTTTTCAGGACAAGTTTGACCAGTTCGATGATTATCCTCTCGCAGAGACGACAGATGTAACTTACTACCTTCACCCTCGATCCACGTTCGATAACGGCGATATGGAAACCTCTCCATATTGGTCGTGGTTTAACACCGAAAAGGACAATTCTATCAACGGTTACTTCGGCACGAGTTTTTCAACTGGCATTCCGATTCTGTCCGACTTACTGGAACAAGTTGATATTCCTGTTATAACGAACATCCCTGCAGAGAGCGATTTTAGAGCCATCTACTGGAATAGTGACCGCCTCGATAATGGCATGCAAATTCGCGGTACACCAAGCGTCAGCCTGCGTGTCCAACCGCATTATCACAAAGCGCAGCTCGTGGCCTATCTCTATGATATGGATGCTTGGGGTACGGGTAAGCTCATCACCCATGGTGTCGTCACTCTGCCAGACGCTGACTGGGGAGCGAAAGTGCGTGTTGATTTCGACATGATTACCACGGCATACGACATCCCGCCGGGTAACCGAGTCGTCTTGGCAATTGATACGAAAGACCCCTACTACAAATCGCCAACTTCTGCCGACTTCTATGTAGACTTTCAGTACAAGACAAGTGAACAGAACATCGTCACGATTCCTACTCTGTAGCTCATTCTTCGGCTAGAAAGCAGGGCCTATGCCCTGCTTTTTTGTTTCCGCTCATAAATCCACATTTCTGAGAGCGCTTACGCAGACCACGCAACGAACTCGGGATACACTATTAGGCGTCTATCTTGGTCAAAAGCAGTATGCGTCGATATCAGCGGTCCCCGGGACTGGCACTTGAACAATGCCGACTATTAGTCGAATTCGGTAAACTCAAGGGTTTGAGTACCGAGTCTTGCCTAAAGAACACCAACATCGATGATGCTATTTTCCAAGAAACAACATACGAGCCTACGGCGTCACAAGAACTACAAATCATCAGAAACATTACTCGTCTGATTTCAGAACCAGCAGATCGACTTGGCTATGAGGCCGGACGACGAAGCAAGCTCCATCATTACGGTCTCATCGGGCAAGCAATGCTTAGCAGCGACAATCTGCTGCACGCTCTCAACATCGCCCTGAGGTATTGCCAAGAGGTATTTCACTTTACGAATTACGCGAGCAGCAGTCAAAGTAAGATGCTATCAGTCGCGTGGCTTCCATATAAAAAAGACACGCTCAGCGTTGAGCACTTTTTAGTAGCGCGAGACCTTGGTACAGGTCTTTCTATTATCGAGCAAGTGACCGGAAGAAAACCTAAAGGGGTGATCGCCGCTCGCACCTTTTTTACCGATCGAAAATTGATTTTAGAGCTCAGGAACCAACTCGGCTGCGTATTAGAACACGCACCAAATGGCGCTGAACTAGTGCTGAATGCTCAGAGTCTTTTACAGCCCATGCCGCAACGTAATCCTCAAAGCTGCCGGGTTCTAGAGCAATTATGTTATGAGCAAATGCATTTACCCGAAGATTTACCACTGAAAGACAGTTTTACAGAACAGGTGGCTTACCATCTCAGAAAAAGCAAGTTCAGCTTGAGCCGTGACGACGTAGCCAAACAACTCAACATCTCGTCGCGCACTCTAGCGCGCTACTTACTGAATGAAAAAACCACCTGGCGCGAATTGATTGCAAAGATCCGGATCGATCATGCAAAACAGCGACTGACATCCAGCAAGCTTCCGATTGAAATTGTCGCAGAAGACGTAGGCTTTGGCTCAAGCAGCGCTTTTTCACTGGCATTTAGAAGAGCGACAGGCATGACACCGAGAGAGTTTAGAAAGCAGTTTACCTTAGCGGAAATCGCACCGACACCCGTGGCGAGCACAAGCACTAAGCGTTAGGAATGGTAAGTGCCGAGTGCGCGAGAGGACGTTTGAGCACTTGAGCATAAAAAAACTCCAAAGCACTTTTTGCTTGATTTAGTCGTGCTCGCGAGGGAGAAAGGCGACGCGTGATATGCCGTAAAAACTCTTTTACGTTTTTCTCACTCAAGCTAAAAGGGTTCGATAATCCGTTAAATGCAAGATATTGAGCGATCCACTGCTCATAAGTATGCGCTGTACGCGCGCACAATCTTGTTTTGATACTCGCTTTCGCTAACTCAGCTGAAAGACCCGGCTGCGCTTCATCTAGAACCACTTTTGCATCCATCATTCACCGCCTTTTATTGTTATGGTGATATTTCGCCGCGCACTTTACCAGAATATTTCAGCTGAGCAAATAAACTAAAATGACGAGCGTCAATTAGCCTTTCAATTCTTCAATGGCATCAATATATTGTTGCATTGCTTCATCTGCAGTACTGCCTTTGAGCTCTTCCCATGCAGAATATTTTGCACGATTGATAAAATCCATCATGCCCGGCTTTTTGCCTGTCACATCGCCTTCTGTTGCCTGTTTGTACAACGCATACATCTTAAGCTTAAGCTCATTCGATGGCTCAAAATCGCCCTCCGCGTTTTGCACATAGTTAACCGTTTCTTCGAACTTGGTTTTTAGATCAGACATAACAAAACTCCTTGAAAAAGAAGCCGCGATTATACAAAGCCCTGTCTCTGCTGGGTAGCACTTTCCGGTTAATTGACACCACTGATCCCACAGTTCAAACTTCGGCTCTCTTTAAGCAGCAACACACATTTCTAAAAGTTTGAATTTTCAAGGAGAACGCCTCGATGGCGAAGCAAAACAAACTGAACAAAATCGTAAGCAACATCAACAAGCTTCCAGAGTTTATGCGAAGCAAGGCGCTCACGACGCTGTTCGGAAAAACCGTCAAATACACTGGCACAACAGGTCAAAAGGTTGAAGCTCTGACGGAGAACCACGCAGTCATTACCCTAAAGAACAAAAAATCGGTGCAGAACCACATTGGTTCAGTCCACGCCGTCGCCAGCGTACTGATCGCAGAATCAGCAACGGGATACCTCATCGGGATGAACATCTCTGACGATTGTGTTCCGGTCATCAAAACAATAAAAGCGGATTACGTAAAGCGCGCGAAAGGCGACATGCGCGCTGAGGCGAAGCTCACCAAGGCACAAATTAAGGAGATCCAGTCATCCGATAAGGGCGAGACTGTCGTACCGGTTAAAGTGACAGACGCGGACAACAAAGAGCCGATTCTGTTTGAAATGACGTGGGCGTGGACACCGAAGAAACGATAGAGCCACAGAAAGCGAAGACAAGGATGTTCATTTCGCCCCCCTTAAACAAAGATAATAAAAATGAACATCCTAAAAATCGTATTAGCGTTAACCGTGTTATTAGCCGCCATTAGCGTCTGGAGAATGGCTCCACTTTTTAATTTAGACTACGCCGCAGACAGTACAGCGTCCTCCGAGATGTGTATCGCTGTAGACGCGCCTCCTGGTCTGGAGGATATCACCATCGACCAGGCAAGCGGCCTCGCCTACTTTGCGAATGACGACCGTAGAGCGTATCTCACCAAGGGCACTAGAGCATCGGAGAACGGCGCATTGTGGAGTCTCGACCTAAATGACGACACCCCAAGCCTTAAACCGATTACTGCGAACTACCCTGAGGTCTTTCACCCTCACGGGATTTCGTTGTTAAAAGAAGATGGCAAGCAGTATCTTTTCGTGGTCAATCACCCTTCGACCACTCAGCACCAGATAGATGTATTCGAGCTGTCAGGGTCGAACTCGGCGACGCTGATTGAAAGCATCACCTTCCCTGAATTGATCTCACCAAACGACGTGCATGCCGTTTCTCGACATCGTTTCTATATCACCAATGACCACAGCGCACCAAGACAAACGCTGGGTGAAAAAGCAGAAGACTTTCTGAGATTGGCGAAAACCAATGTGTTGTTCTACGACAATGGAACGGTGACGGAAGTGGTCAACGATCTATACATGGCAAACGGCGTGCTGACAAATGCAGAACAAACCAAGCTGTTTGTTGCCGAGTCGACCGGTGAGCGGATATCCATGTATACGCGTGAGAGTAGTGAAGCACCAGAGTGGACTCTGAATAATCACATTGCCTTAGACGTAATGCCCGACAATTTAGAGTGGAGTGAAAACGGAAAACTTCTTGTAGCATCACACCCTAAAGCTCTGGATTTTCTGCTCCACACCTTTGACCAATCCGTTATCGCGCCGTCCGTTGCCCATGCTATCGATGTTGAGAGCGGTTCCGTGGAAACGATTTATGCAGACGATGGAAGTATTCTTTCCGGCTCAAGCGTCGCTGCAAGCTATGACGGTCAAGTTTTGATCGGCTCGGTATTTGAACCAAAATACGTCCACTGCAAAGCACAAGAGCTGGCTAGTCGCTAGCTCTTGATCGCAAACAGCGGTGTCAGCATACTCTGATCGGTCGTGCTGCAGAACGGACAGCCCCAAGATGGCTCTTCCTTTACCTACGCATGGTGTTACTGAAAGGAGCCGCGGTCTCGCAAACTACATCGTCCATTTCTATTTGTAGAAGATCTTAAACGGAGTTAAAGATGCAGAATCAAGAGTCGGTTTCTCTCGGAGGTATGGGGAATAAAGTACGCTTCGCATTAAACAGACTTGGGGAAAGGCTATGGGTTAAGCCTCTATTTTCCTGCGTTCTCTCATTATTCGCTGTGATCGCCGCAGGGCTCGCGGATCAACTAGTTATATTTGATAACAAACTACCACACATTAGTTTTCAATCATTAGAAACGCTTTTGTCTGTCATGGCTGCCAGCATGCTTGTGATTGCGACATTTGCTGTTGGAGCCATGCTTTCCGCGTTCACATCGGCAAGCGATGCCGCAACGCCCCGCACCCTCTCTTTAGTGATCGCGGATGATGTCTCTCAAAACGCATTATCAACATTCATCGGTGCGTTCATCTTCAGCATTGTTGGACTAGTAGCACACCTGAACACCCTTTTTGAACAGCAGGGTACATTTGTGCTCTTTGTTCTTACGCTCGTTGTATTCGCCATCGTGATCCTGAGCTTCGTTCGATGGGTAGACCGAATTGCACGATTAGGTCGCCTTGGCGAAACGATTGGAAAAGTCGAGAACGTGTTGAATAACGTTCTCCAATCCTATGCAAGATTTCCAACTCTGTGTACCAAGCAGCCGGACGAAGAACCGACGGGAACGCCCGTATTTTCAGAGCATGTCGGTTACGTGCAGCAACTAGACGTTAAGCAACTGCAAGAACTGGCAGAAAAAAATAACTGCCGGATTTTCGTCCGCGCGCTTCCCGGTGAATTTATAAGTCTGGCTGAGCCTCTCGTTCTTGTTGACACAAGCGAAGCCGCCCTAGACGAGCAGTTGACGAGTGGAATAGCGCAAGCATTTCGTGTCGGCCGATCAAGAACCTTTGATGAAGACCCGCGTTTTGGGATGGTCGTGCTCTCGGAAATCGCCAGTCGCGCGCTGTCACCGGCGGTAAATGACCCAGGAACCGCCATCGATATTATTAGAACGATGGTACGTTTGATCTCTAAGTGGGCCATCACCCAACAGCGCTCCGCAGAAGATGGCTCGCAAGAGCAAGCGGTTATGTATGACCGAGTATTTGTACCCGAACTGTCGGTAAGAGCCTTATTGGATGATGCTTTCAGCGCGATTGCTCGCGATGGCGCGGGGCTACGCGAGGTTACAGCATGCTTGCAAGAATCGTTTATCAGCCTGCGCCTGCTTGGTCACGAAGCCCTTGACCCTGCCGTCATCTACCACTCTGAATATGCTCTGGGATACGCCTTGTCGTCGCTTTGCCAGCAGGGAGATCTTGACCATATCCGTTCGCTCTCCGAGCAAGCTCAGGCGAAGGACTTACGCTCTTCGGTGGTCTCTTAGTGAGCGCTCTGCGTTTTTGTCATGAGACTGATGAAAAGTTCCCACGCTTCATGAGACTTGGCTGCAGTGGCGGTCTGTTAAGACCAACATAACGAGCGGTGTTTTTTGAGTCTCTATACCAAACAATCAACTCAACGCGATCATGGTGTTTAGGTTGCAGCAGGAGCATTTAATGAAAAAGATAGTCAGCGCAATTGCGCTTTTGAGCGCCTTAAACGCAACGACAAGCCATGCTGAGTCGGAGGCGCAAATCGAGAATTGTAGGTCTATTTCACAGGTTGCAGAAGTCATCATGACCGCTCGCCAACAAGACATGCCTTTACCCGAGGTTATGCGCTTAGTGGTCGACGTAGAGGCCGAAACGGAAACCGATGAGAACGTCAAAAACGTGGTGAAGGAGTTGGTCAAAACAGCATATAAAGCCCCCATCGGACCGACAGAGGAAAGTCAAAAGCAGTATATAGCGGAATTCAGAAATCAAATATTCCTTAACTGTTACGAATAACCGTCTACTCGCCCTATATCTGGAAGAAAGATCAGACACTCCAGTACACGCTAAATAGACATCTGATCACTAGTATTACCCCATTTCCGTAGACACTTCTAAAATGGGGTAATACTCGAGAACTGACGCGACACATCAGCAGATTTGAATCTGCTCTGTTTTTTTTGCTTAAAGCAGACCAAAGAAGCCCGGGAAGAAAAGGATTGCTAAGACAACGAGCACCTGCAACACAATAAAAGGCATCACACCTCTATAGATATCGGCCGTTCGTATTTCAGGCGGTGCGACCCCCTTCAGGTAGAACAAACTAAAGCCAAAGGGAGGCGTCAAAAAGCTGGTTTGAAGGTTCATGGCAATCAAAATGGCAAACCAGAGCATACTGATGCCAAGCAGCTCGGCAATCGGTGCCAGTACGGGAACAATGATGAACGAGATTTCTACGAAATCAATAAAGAAACCGAGAATCAAGATCACCAGCATGGTGAGAATCAGAAAACCCCATTTCTCTCCGGGCAAACCAAGCAACCACTCTTCAAGAAGTGCATCGCCGCCGGTATAGCTGAAGGTCATCGAGAAGGCCGTTGCCCCAAGTAAAATCGCAAATACCATGGCTGTTACAACGACAGTCTCACGTGCACTTTCCCAAAGCATCTTGATATTGAATTGCCCATAACAGAGTGCCAACACTAGGGCGCCCACGCCACCTAAAGCCGAACTCTCCGTTGGCGTTGCAATGCCCGCGAAAATAGAGCCAAGCACCAACACAATCAATAACAAAGGAGGCAAGATTGCAAACAAAGCCGTTTTCAGTGCTGCGAAGCCATCTTGCTCAATCGGCGGCATGGGTGGCGCTTTGTCTGGATCGCGCACCGTCACAAAAATGATGTAACCAATATAAAGGCCGATGAGTAAAAGGCCTGGCGCAACGGCCGCCTGAAACAGGTCCCCAACAGGCAAACCAAGAACGTCGCCAAGAATGATCAGAATGATAGAGGGCGGTATTATTTGGCCAAGCGTGCCAGAGGCGCAA
Organism: Oleiphilus sp. HI0079; assembly: GCF_001635105.1. Classification (NCBI taxonomy): domain Bacteria; kingdom Pseudomonadati; phylum Pseudomonadota; class Gammaproteobacteria; order Oceanospirillales; family Oleiphilaceae; genus Oleiphilus; species Oleiphilus sp. HI0079. The sequence continues at coordinate 9,857 of NZ_LWFT01001327.1, read as the reverse complement.
ATCGTGCCACAGGCCAGTTGCTTGTCGTAATTATACTTGAGCATACAAGGCAGAGAGATCAACCCCATGGCAACGACGCTTGCCCCTACGACACCGGTCGACGCTGCGAGCAGTGCGCCGACCAAAATCGTGCTAATCGCGACGCCACCACTCATCCGCCCAAACAATTGCGACATTGAAACTAGCAACTGCTCTGCAAGCTTTGTTTTCTGGAGTACAACACCCATGAAAATAAACAAAGGAATCGCCATTAATATGGTGTTTTCCATGATGCTTTGAATGCGATACGGCATAAATGCAAATAGATCGACGCCTTCAGCAAACACGCCGAAAATCAGGGCAACACCCGCAAAGGTGAAGGCAACAGGAAAACCCAACATCAGCAGCAACAGCGCTGCAAAGAACATGATAATACCGATCACGACAACATCCCTTTATCGACACCTGAGTAGTCTTCTTCCCCTTTGAGTACAAGCAGCGCCTTGGTTACCATCCCGATCCCGGCAATCCCCATGAGGGCGAAAGAGACAGGTATGAGCGATTTTATAATCCAGCGATAGGGCAATCCGCCAGGGTCGCCGCTCCCCTCACCCATTTGAAAGGCATCAAAAGAGAAACTAACACCGTAATAGGTGACTAGAACGACAAATGGAAAAACAAAGACTAGAGCACCGATCATATTGATCAGTGCTTTTCGTTTATCTGACCAGTTATCGTAAAAAATATCGACTCGAACATGGCCGTCTCGCTGCATCGCGTATGGCGTTCCCAGTAAAAATACCGTTGCGAAAAGATGCCATTCGAGTTCTTGCATGCCAATTGAAACGTCATTAAATGCGTAACGCATCACCACGTCATAAAAGACGTTAAACAGCATCAACACCATGGCGAGGCACGCGAGGGCGCCGCAAGCACTAGTGATCTTTGCACACAGGCGATCAATCGTTCGAATCATAGGATCAAAAAAGCCCAAGGTTTTATGCTTGGGCTTTCCTTAGTCTTAATTAAGGCTATCGAGGTAGGCCTTGTCTGAAATCAGCGTCCACTCACGAACCTGCTCCATATAGGTTTTCTGCGACTCCAACACGCGCGCAGCAAATGGGTCAGCTTCAGCATTCGCTTTTAACAGGTCGTCATTTGCACTGCGAATCGCCGTCATGACTTCTTCTGGAAACGTTTTCACAAGAATGTTCGGGAACTCTTCCTTCATAGCCGCCCAGTTCTTACCGCTTTCGTGGGTAGACTGAATGTACATATCATAAGCAACGGTTTTCATCGCTGTTCTTAAGATTTCCTGAAGGTCTGCAGGCAAGGCATCGAAGGTTTTCTTGTTCACAAGAAACTGCAACTCCGTTGCTGGCTCGTGCCAACCGGTATAGTAATAAGGTGCAATCTTGTGGAATCCCATACGCAAGTCAAGAGAAGGGCCAACCCACTCAAGGGCATCAATTGTGCCTCGCTCTAGTGCCGTGTATAGCTCACCTGGAGGGATGTTCGTTGGCTTAGCACCCAGTTGCGCAAGCACTTCACCCGCAAAGCCCGGAATTCGCATTTTCAGGCCTTGAAGGTCTTCGACCGTTTTAATCTCTTTTTGGAACCAACCACCCATTTGATTAGATGTGTTGCCACCAGGAAATGACATAAGGTTGTGCTGTGAATACAGCTCATCCATTAACTCCATGCCGCCACCATAATAAAACCATGCATACTGTTCTGGCGCGATCATGCCAAATGGCATCGTCGTAAAATAGAGCGTCGCGGGAACCTTGCCTTTCCAATAGTAGGATGCCGAATGCCCTAGATCATATTGCCCTGACTTCACCATATCGAAAATGCCAAAAGGCGATTTGTGCTTATTGGAAGAATCGATGGTGATCTTCAAACGACCATTCGACATTTTGTCGACCATCGTGGCGAGGTTCTTCGTTGCATCACCAAAGATAGGGAAGTTAGGCCCCCAAGTTTCAGCCAACTTCAGGGTGGTTGTTTCAACCTTCTGTTCCGTGCTTGTTTGCTGCTCTGCCTTTTCAGAACAGGCAGCCAAACCAAGTGCCGTTGCGACAAGAAGCGATTGCAATAAACGGGAGGATGTTAGGGCTTTCATAATTGCGTCCTTTATTTTTGTTTGCGCTGTGAAAAGCTACCAGAAGTAATGTGCTATTTCACCCCTTACTTTGGTCTTAGCGAGGGGTGCTCTCAGTCCTCTTGAAAAGTCCTCTTAAAAAGTCCTCTTAAAAAAACAGTCTCGCCAATTCATCACCTGGGTCGGCCGCACGCATAAAGGCCTCTCCCACCAAAAACGCGTTTACCTGTTTCTCTCGCATCGCTTGCACATCATCCAGAGTATGAATACCACTTTCTGTTACGACGATTTTGTCTTCAGGAATGGAAGGCAAGAGCGAAAACGTGTTTTCTAGGCTAACCTCAAAGCTGTGCAAATCGCGATTATTAATGCCGATGAGTTTAGTGCCCAGCGTCAAAGCCACCTCCAATTCTTGAGCGTTGTGCACCTCAACAAGGACATCTAAACCGACTTCCTGAGCAATGCCCGACAGCTCTTGTATCTGATCTTTCGTCAAACATGCTGCAATGAGCAAGATACAGTCCGCATTGACGACGCGGCTCTCGTAAATCTGATACGGGTCGACCATAAAGTCTTTGCGAATAACGGGCAGCGAGACAGCATCGCGCGCAGCTTGCAGATATGCCTCGTCGCCTTGAAAAAAATCTTTGTCTGTCAAAACAGACAAACAAGCCGCACCTGCTCGCTCGTAGGCTTCAGCGATTTCTGCGGGCTTAAAATCTTCACGAATAACGCCTTTGCTAGGCGATGCCTTTTTAATCTCCGCAATAACCGCTGAGGTGCCACTTGCTAGCTTCTGCTCTATGGCTGCAACAAAGCCGCGACACCGGGGCATATCAAAAGCACGTGCGCGGTGCTCTTCAATTGCAACAGACGCGGACCGCTGATCAATCTCTTGCCATTTTCGATCAACAATGTTCTTCAGGATGGTGGGCGTCGCACTATTCATGCGGTCATCAAAACTCATAATGTCTCTCTAATGCTCGTGCTTGAACACTTGCGTAAAACTTGCAAGCTCGTCAATTTTCGCAAGCGCTAAACCGCTCCCGATGGCATCTTCTGCTAATGCAACGCCAGCCTGCAAACTATCTGCTAAATCTGAAACGTAAATAGCCGCGCCCGCATTGATCGTGATGATCGAACGCGCCTTTCGTGCGCGCTCATCGTCTGCCTTGCCAAGCGCCGCCTTGATCAATTCCAAACTCTCTGCAGCGCTCTCGACGCTCAGGCCAGATAGATCAGCATGCTGCAAACCAAGCTCATCCGGAGCAATATCATATTCGGTGATCACGCCATCTTTTAGCTCGGCAACATGGGTATTAGCGGCGATGGAGATCTCATCTAGGCCATCGTTAGAATTTACAACCATAACGTGCTTACTGCCTAACCGAGATAAGACCTCAGCCATCGGACGGCAAAGGTCTTTGGAAAAGATACCAATAACCTGCCGCTTCACACCCGCCGGATTTGTGATTGGCCCCAGCATGTTAAAGATGGTACGTAATGCCAGCTCTTTTCTTGGGCCTATAGCAAAACGCATCGCACTGTGGTGCGCCGGCGCAAACATAAAGCCCACGCCTATTTCTTCTATTGCCCGTGCAACTTCCTGTGCGCTGACATCCAAATTAACGCCCGCAGCTTCGAGCACATCGGCACTGCCCGTGCTGCTTGAGACGCTTCGATTACCGTGCTTTGCAACATGTCCACCCGCCGCAGCAACAACGAACGCCGAGGCGGTAGAAACATTAAACAGGTTAGCGCCATCGCCTCCTGTGCCGCATGTATCAACCAAGTGCTCCCCTTCGATAGGAACCTTGAAAGACAGATCTCGCATCACTTCTGCCGCGCCGGTGATTTCCTCGATGGACTCACCCTTCATGCGCAAAGCAACCAACAAAGCGCCTATTTGCGCATCGGTCGTTTGCCCAGTCATGACTTCGTTCATCACGGCATTCATCTCTTGTGTTGAGAGGTCATTGCCGTCTACAACTTTGGCGATCGCTTTTTTGATACTCATTCTGTTCTCTCTTTCTTCTTCGCTCTTGTTGATTCTTATTTATGCATACTCGACAAGCGTGCGCTGTATCTAACGCTTCAGGAAGTTGTCCAATAACTCATGACCACACTCCGTCAAAATAGACTCTGGGTGAAATTGCACACCTTCAATATCAAACTCTTTATGGCGCACGCCCATTATTTCTTCTATCGAACCATCGTCGTTGTTGGTCCACGCTGTGATTTCTAAACAATCCGGAAGCGTATTTTTGTCAATCACCAGCGAGTGGTAACGTGTCGCTGTTAGAGGGTTGGGCAAACCCTTAAACACACCGGTGTCGTTATGATAAACAGGCGAGGTTTTACCATGCATAACGCGCGAAGCACGAACAATGTCCCCGCCAAATGCCTGACCGATACTTTGATGGCCCAAGCAGATACCCAAAATGGGTAGTTTACCTCTAAACTGTTCTAATACTTGCAAAGAAACACCGGCCTCATTTGGCGTACACGGCCCTGGAGAGATCACTATTTTTTCAGGGTTCATCTCACGAATTTGCTCAATCGTGATTTCGTCATTGCGATGCACGTGTACATCCGCACCTAGCTCACCCAAGTATTGAACAACGTTATACGTAAAGGAGTCGTAATTATCGATCATCAACAACATTAGTTACTCTCCTTCGCATCAAGACCCTGAGTCGCCATAGCCACCGCACGAAACACCGCACGCCCTTTATTCAACGTCTCTTCCCATTCATTAAGAGGAACAGAATCGGCAACAACGCCTGCACCGGCTTGAATATGAAGCTCTTCATCTTTGATAACAGCGGTTCGGATAGCAATAGCGGTATCCATATTACCGCTCCAGGAAAGATAACCCACCGCGCCGCCATAGACACCGCGCTTTACAGGTTCAAGCTCGTCAATAATTTCCATTGCTCGTATTTTGGGTGCGCCACTCAAGGTGCCTGCAGGGAATGTCGCTCTGAGCACATCCATCGCACTCGCCCCTTCTTTCAACTCACCCGTCACATTGGAGACGATGTGCATCACATGCGAGTAGCGTTCTATGATCATTTTATCGGTCAACTCCACCGTACCTGTTTTGGCCACTCGCCCAACGTCATTGCGCCCCAGGTCAATCAGCATCAGATGCTCGGCAAGCTCTTTTGGATCGGCTAGTAAGTCTTTTTCGAGCACGATATCTTCAGCTTCATTCTTGCCCCGTTTCCGCGTACCAGCAATTGGTCGTACGGTAACCAAGCCGTCCTCTACTCGAGCAAGGATCTCAGGTGACGAGCCAACAACATGAAAATCGCCCAAGTTTAAAAAGTACATATAAGGTGACGGATTCAAACACCGCAATGCACGATACAAGTCTAGCGGCGCAGCCTTGAAAGGAATCGACATACGCTGCGCAATAACCGTCTGCATCACATCCCCTGCAAGGACGTAATCTTTAATCTTATCCACGGCCGCTTCGAACTTCTGTTGCTCAAACCCCGAGACGAAATGCCCTTCTTGGACGTCTTCATCCTGCTCTGGGCGAGAGGGCGACTTCGCCTGCACTGTCCGTAAACGATGCACCAGAATGTCGAGGACAGAATCCGCAACTTCATAGCTGCCTTCAACACTTGGATCTTCGTGATGAATCAGAATCAACTTGCCGCTCAGGTTATCGAACACGACGAGCTGATCACACACCATCAATAAAATATCCGGCGTTCCCAGTGGGTCCGGTGGGCAGGAGTCAGCCAGCTTAGGCTCGACATAGCGAATAATATCGTAACCAAAATAGCCGACTAACCCCCCATTGAAACGGGGCAGGCCTTCTATCTCAGGAACCTTAAAGCGAGACTGGAACTCTTCAACAAACGCTAGCGGATCGTCGTGCTCAAGCGACTCAATAACGGCGCCATCTTGCTCGACGTTGATGGTATGCCCCCACACTTTGAGAACTTGTCGACATGGCAGACCAATAATGGAATAACGCCCCCATTTTTCACCACCCTGCACGGATTCCAAAAGGCAGCTATAAGGCCCATCAGCAAGCTTGAGATATGAACTTAACGGTGTATCTAGATCGGCGAGCACCTCTCGAACAACAGGTACTCGGTTGTAGCCCTGTTGAGCAAAGGCATAAAACTGTTCTGAATTCATTATGGTTCCTTGATTAGCGACTTACAGATTAAGCGTTGAAATAAAACGACTTAAAATCGCCAACGGAAAAACGTCGAGAACGGCGCTACGAGTAGTTTGCTGGAATTCGTTATGACAGGCACTTGGCTAACTCAACGTACTATTTAAGAGAAAAAATTTAAACCACGGTTAATGAAACGAGATTACCCCAGCTCATTTAGCGAATCAACAAGCCCATCTAGATTACGCGCATCAATTGGCAAACCATGGTTATAACCGTAGCTTACGCCTATTACAGGGACCTTCGCTGCGTGCGCCGCTTCAAAGTCGCTTACCGAGTCTCCCACCATAACAGCCTCTTCTGGCCGAACCGAAAAATGCGCTAAACAATGCAACAGCGGTTGCGGATGTGGTTTGCGATGCGCAAGAGAGTCACCGCCCAATAAGACGTCATGCTCTAGGGCAAGTTGTGCAACCAACTGCTGCGCATGTTCAAACGGCTTGTTGGTAACAATAGCCACTTTGCAGCCGACAGCCCGAAGTCTTGCAAGTAGCGCTTGAGCGCCATCGTAACAGACCGAATGTCGACCATTCTCAACGCGATACTGTGTATAGAAAACATCAAGTACGCGCTCTAACTCAATATGTTCTCTTTCTGGATGGAGGCAACCCAGCAAAGCCCGATTGACTAACGCTCTAGCCCCGTTACCAACCCACTCCCTGGACTGGCTCTCTGCAACGACAGGGTAGCCGCAGATAACAAGCGCTTGATTTAATGCTGCGTGAATATCCAGCACGCTATCGACCAATGTTCCGTCTAGATCAAACATCGCTAGCCGACACTGCCTTAAAGAGAGGTCCAACATATTCCTGGCTCTTGTTCTTGCTCTGACGATTTAAGAGAGCTTGGCTGCCGCGAGCTCTGCACGCATTTTATCGATGGTTGCCTGATAATCATCTGTATTAAAAATTGCCGAACCCGCTACAAAAGTATCCGCACCGGCTTCGGCAATTTTTCGAATGTTATCGGCTTTCACGCCGCCATCAATTTCTAACTGGATATCGAGTCCACTCTCTAAGATTCGCTGTTTCACCAAGCGCAACTTATCGAGCGTTGTCGGTATAAATTTCTGTCCGCCAAAACCAGGGTTTACCGACATCAACAAGATCATATCCAGCTTGTCCATCACATGATCAAGATAGTGCAGCGGGGTAGCCGGATTAAAAACCAGACCAGCTTTACAACCTCCATCACGAATCATTTGCAGAGAACGATCAATATGCTGAGAAGCTTCAGGATGAAAGGTGATATACGTTGCACCGGCGTCGATAAACTGACCAATCAAATCATCGACCGGCTGCACCATAAGATGGACATCAATAGGGGCTGTAATACCGTATTTTCTGAGTGCCTGACAAACCATTGGCCCAATCGTGAGATTTGGTACATAGTGATTGTCCATAACGTCAAAGTGGACAATATCCGCGCCAGCACTTAAAACGTTTTCAACTTCTTCTCCAAGTCGAGCGAAATCGGCCGATAAGATGGATGGTGCAATCTTAAAATCAGGCATAGTTACCTCTTACAGAATTTTTTGGGTGTTCGCGCGCAATGTATGCAATCGCTAGACAAATAACAAGCAGCCTTTTATCGACCATCATTGTGCTCTGCCTAATTACGTTGAGCTCGGCGCTAACCATCGCAGAAGAAGTGGCTCCGGATCTCACCGAAAGCATCGGTTCGGAGCTTGATCAAACCGACGAGACCGAAGAGCAGGAAGAAGCCAAAGAAGATCGCATACCAGAGCTACATCAACAAGAGCGCGCATTTAGCACAGCACTTGCGAGTAGCGTCGAGGAAGCACAAGTCCTTTGGTTAGATATCAAATACCCAGGCGCAGCCAGTGCTTTTCAAAGTCTCGCCTTGAAGATCGAAGCAAAAGCCAAGAATATCCATGGAGCCGCTCTAATCATTCCTGACACGTCACAACACGCAGACTGGCCAAATCAAGTTCGCGGTTTACGACAGCAGCTACCCTATGAGGGCTGGCTGACTCTTTCGGTTGGACTGCCGTGGCCTGAGCTAAAAACGCCTCCTGAAAGGGAGCTTGTGGTTAAATCCTTTTCAGAATTTCAAACAAGTGAGGCGATTACCCGAGCGACGGCTGCGGGAAGCCGCGCCCAAAAGACGAAAGCACCATCAGAAGAGGAAGACGCGACATTAGAGGCGCAAGACGAAAATGAAAGCGTCGATATAGATCTTAAATCCCCCCCCAAACAAGAACAAATGATCTCTCCTTATGAAGAGCGCGCCCTCGTTCACGTACAAGCCGCGATGGATCACTTAGTACAACAAGGCTTTCAAAACATTGCAGTTATCGCATTAGGAGAGAGTGCTGAGCTTGCGGTTGACTACTTACAGAGTCGCGAAGCAGAAATAAAAGAGAAAGGCTTTGCTCTTATTTTACTCGAACCAAAATTGCCCGACCGGCTGAACAATCGCTTTGCAGAGGCGCTCGGCAACGATTTCCCAGCACCCGTTCTCGACATCTTCGACTCATCCTCTCGTAATCAAAGTGCCGCAGCAAAAGAACGTAAAGCAAGTGCGCGTGCAGGCAACTTTGCCGAATATCAGCAGTTAAAGCTGACGTCAGTGATCGGCGCCGGATCAGACAAGTTTTTATTAAAGCGAATTGGTGACTGGCTTGAGCGTTACGCGCCTGGCCAAGAAAAAAAATAGGCCTGAAGGAGAGCTTATTCTCGCCACTAAGGATTGCCAATTATGACGCTAAGCCGCTAGTTGTAATCTGGAGCTTTCTTACCCGTCAGCTGCTCCAAGCGCTGAATAATTTCAGAAAACTCTTTGATGATTCTCTCTCGATCATGCTTCTTCTCAAGAATAACACTTTGCGCCTTTGCAATATCACCACGAGATTTTTCGAGCGCCTCGGCCACTCTCACTGGAACTTTTCGACCATTTCGCTGGGCATTTGCTGCCAACTCTTCATTTTGGGTGATCGCATTTTGATTTGCCGCGATAGAGGCCTGACGAGAAACGATGACTGAATCAATCTCACTAAGACGACGCTTCAGCAAATGAACGACGGTTCCGGGGGTGCCATACTGCTTCAGTAGCTTTTGATCTTCCTGTTCTCGAAGCTTGCGCGCTTCTTCTTCACGCTCTTTCTTCGCGATCGCGTCGTCTCGGGCACGTATCTGCTCAGCGGTTAATGCGGGAGGTACGACCTCAACCACACGCCCCTGCGCATTCAAGACATCGTAACCGTTGGGAACGATTTCTGGCGGAACAGTGGCAGCCATCACCGTTCGGCCTTGATCATCCTTATAGCGATACATAATGCCTGCCTGCACGGAGCTCACGAAAACCGCAAGCGCCAAGCACACACTCATTACAAGACGAACACTCATTTTTTGTACTTATCCTTAAGAGAAATCACTCGTTTTATAATACCTAAAATCTAACTATAGCCGCCTTGCTAAAGATCGCTCAGTTACAATCCGTTATATTCCGTAACGATCTCTATACGCAGCAACGCTGTCTGCGTACTCTGCCAAACTTGCATCGCTAGAGATGAAGTCTAGTATTTGTCCAAGGTTTACGATGCTCAGCACAGGA
>NZ_LWFT01001326.1:0-1121 GCF_001635105.1 Oleiphilus sp. HI0079 | reverse complement strand
GAACAGCCATTCGCGAAGATCTGTTTGAATGGATAGGGCCGTTTGCCGACCGACAACAGAATTTTATTAAACTCAAATCGCGTGCTGACATTGAGGTAAGGTCTTTGGAAGATGCCAAGCGGTATCGCCTAGGGTTGCAAGAGGAGGATGCGATAGCACAAGACTTGTTTTCTTGGGGGTTTGATCGACAAAGTGAAAACCTTGTATTGGTAAACAAACGTGTTTTGCTTTTTAGAATGCTCTTTGCCGGCAGGATCGATTTAATCACCGGGCATGATATTACGGTCAAATATCAGCTTGAGCTGGAAGGCCTGCCCTATTCCGAAATAGAGTATGTCTACCCCATAAACGTTGAGGGGGCCTATTACATGGCGCTCAAAAAGGGTTCTGATCCTGAGTTATTGAGACGTTTGCGAGATAGCTTTTCGGCGCTAGAGCAAAGTGGGGAACTCAAGATTTTGAAAGCGAAGTACAGATAATTGGGGCTGATATCGACAAAGGTTTTGGCTCACTGTCTGCGCTTGATCATTCATTTTAGACAAATAAAACGGCTAGCTGGGAAGGCTCCTATGATCATAAAAACGGTACTGAGTCTAATCCTAGTGTCCTGCATTAGTACCTCGATCGCATCAGAGACAGTCGATGTTTTGTCGATGGACTATCCGCCTCCCGAGCATCAAGAAGAGTTCGAATTCATTAAATTGTCGGATGAAACCGTAAAGTTGGGATTTATTCGAGCGCGACAGGCCGGTGCCTTTGTATGGAAAGACTTGTCAGAGCTTAAGGGAAAGTCGTCCGCGATATTGCGACCGAGCCGAAGTGGGAGAGTGCATGAGATGGCCGTTGATGCTGGCATGGAGGTTGNTTATGTCGATTCCATTAGGCAAGGCTTGATGATGTTGAAAAAGGGCCGTGTTGACTATGCCTTTGGCGACAACAACACACTCGCTAGACTGTCAGAAAGCGCCGACATGAATAAAGATGATTACCAATTTTCCGAAACGAGTCTTTTCGAGACCACTGTTGGCATCACTGTACGAAAGTCCTGCAAAGAAGACCTTTTTGCTCCCGCAGAGCTGTAAGTAAGCCTGCCGATTTTTCACTCTGCTTTATTGGAACGT
>NZ_LWFT01001325.1:0-774 GCF_001635105.1 Oleiphilus sp. HI0079 | reverse complement strand
GGCTGCCTCTATACACATATCCTGATTCCAAGCGCTTGCCTGGAGACACGGTACTACCGGCGGCAATAATAACTTCATCTTCGATCACTGCCCCGTCCATAACGATCGCACCCATACCAATCAAAACACGGTTGCCGATTGTGCATCCATGAAGCAAGGCTTTGTGTCCGACCGTAACGTCATCACCAACGATGAGGGGGTAGCCGTCTGGGTTAAAAGGGCCTGCGTGGGTAATGTGCAATACCGATCCGTCTTGTACGCTGGTTCGATCTCCTATCCTTATCTTATGCATGTCACCCCTGACGACGGCCATAGGCCAAACAGAGCAATCATCACCCAGTTGCACATCTCCGAGGACCAGCGCGCTTGGGTCAACAAAAACGCGCTCGCCTAGCAATGGCGAATGCTCAAGGTATTTGCGGACAGAATTCATGGCATTATTCCAATCTTTGTGAATTGTTACAGGGAAAGAACAGAGTAATATGTTTCAATTCCCTTTCTTCAGACCAATATAGTTCTAGGGTCGGCTTAATGTCTACAGCACTTTTGCGGGAACAGCAGTTACCCGCTTTCAATGAGTTTTCAACACACGATTTTGCGCCTGCTATTGAGGCGTTGATTGCAGATTATCAAGACAGCTTGGCGGAAGTGATTTCGCAAGAAAATCCAACATGGAGCTCTGCGGTTGCGCCTTTAAGCGATCTTAGCCGGAGGATTGATCACGTATGGTCGATCCTTTCTCATCTAAAGGCGGTTGATGATAACGAAACCCTT
>NZ_LWFT01001324.1:0-796 GCF_001635105.1 Oleiphilus sp. HI0079 | reverse complement strand
TTAATTAGAGCGCTTTCAAACAAACCACTGGTGAGCGATATTGCGGCCACCACCAGAATCGGTCCGACAAAAATCATGCTTAAATAGTTACTAAGCCTACGACTAATTGAGCGCGTATTTGCGACAAACCAAATTCGATTAAACGCAAACTCGATTTTCTGTACCAGAGATAGCACGGTGTAGAGCAACAACAACAAGCCAACAGCCCCTAGCACACCAACCTTTACATTATCTACGAACTGCATAATCGCCTGATGAATCTCCTGCCCTTTTTCTCCCATGGGCAACAAAAAGTGCTCAATCATCGGCAAAAATCTGTTTTGCACATTGAAATAACGTAGCAAAGAAAAGCTCAGTGCAAGCAGGGGAACAATCGACAGAATGCTGGTAAACACTAGGCTCATCGCGTGTAACGTGAGGCTACCCTGAGTAAGATCCCGCACAATCGCGTAACTAATACGCGAGACCCGATGTGCAACCCTCTCTAAGCCGCTCTGATTTTCGCGGCACGGCTGCATTAACCATTCGAAAAGTTCTTTTTGTTTTAACTGAATCCGGTCGAACACAGCAATCAATCTCCTTTGATCTTTAAGTGAGTATAGTTGAACAAAGGTTTATACTGCACGCGTGTTTACACTATAGATATCTCGACCAAGGTATACATGTTTCGTTTTTTCGAAAAACTCGTTAATCCATTTCCACCAGAGCCTCCAGAAACAGCCCCATCAACGCTGGCGGCATTTTGTATCCACTATACGCGAGGCGTTATTCCACATCTTCTCGTCATGGCGGGACT
>NZ_LWFT01001323.1:0-485 GCF_001635105.1 Oleiphilus sp. HI0079 | reverse complement strand
GCTTCTTCTGTTAGCTCTGCTCCATCAACGCGCACTTTACCGCGCATCGCTGGCAGGACTCCCGCCATAAGCCGTACGAGCGTTGATTTGCCCGAGCCTGATGGGCCAGCGATACCAAGAATGGTGCCTTGCGCAATGTTAAAAGAGACATTGCGTATTAACGGCTCCTCACCCTGTTCTGGCTTAGCATCCAGTGCTGGATGGGCAAACACATTTTGCAAACTTATCTGGCCTTGTAGCTCGGGCAATTGCGTTGCATTGCCACTCGCTTCATACGGGGCCATAAACTCCTTAAGGCGCGAATAAGACTCGCGTGCTTTACTTAGATTACGCCAGCCTTGAATGCTTTGCTCTACAGGCGCTAAAGCACGCGCAGCGATAATCGACGCTGCGATCATTACGCCAGCGGTACTCAAATCTTGAATAGTTAGATATGCGCCCATAGCAAGAATCGCGACCTGGATAAATTGGCGGAACACTTTAGC
>NZ_LWFT01001322.1:0-565 GCF_001635105.1 Oleiphilus sp. HI0079 | reverse complement strand
TTCAAGTTTATTTTCTTCATCAGACGACGGCATGGAATAAATGCCATTATCTACCCACTCTAGTCTATTACAGCGCTCTTTCAGCAAAAACATTCTCCCGCGAAAATATCCTGTTTCGGTATCAATCTTAAGTCTTATCAAGGCCCCACCATCAGCCTCAAGATAAAGCTTATTATTCTTAGGCGATGTATGCTGAAATTTTATTTCAGCAATTGCAGTCTCCCCCGAGGCGATTGAACAATCTTGGTCCGGCATTGAAGTTAGCCCCGGCTTAACAACTATCGACTCTTCCGAGATTTTGGACATTCGATTAAACAGCTCTGGGTTCAGAACAGCTCCCTGCAAAAGGGTTTTTGNGTTACGTAACCCCGCAGCCCAGTTAATAAGTAATGAATTACTCCACGCTTCGTCCTTACTCATAAGAGCCATCCACCCAGCATAATGGGCGGGGCTCCAATGCACAGAGTCTATTGGGTAATAAAAGCCAAAATAACGAGGAAACTCTGAACTCGCAGGCCGAGTATCAGAATCTAAAACAGCCTTCATAACTCTTTGAAACTCTTCC
>NZ_LWFT01001321.1:0-1052 GCF_001635105.1 Oleiphilus sp. HI0079 | reverse complement strand
ACTAACCATGAGCTGAAAGCCGGGGTGCTTAGTGTTGATCTCTTTTAATAAGTTAGGTAGCAGAAACGGTGCAATTGTCGGAATAAACCCGACCGACATCGGCGCGCTTAATGGTGTTTGGTTCAGTGTTGCCATCGATTGGAGGTCTTCGACTTCAACCAATATTTTTTCAGCGCGTTCAAGTACGGTTTTTCCTGCGGGCGTGATCAGCACTTTCTTGGTGTCTCGCTCAAAGATTTTCATTCCGAGATGATTTTCGAGCTCATTGAGTGCGGTGCTTAAAGCGGATGGGCTGACATTGCATTCTTCTGCCGCGTGCTTGAAATGAAGAGTGCGTCCAACGGCTCTCGCATAGTTAAGTTGCTTAATGGAAATCATAGGGCCCTCATTTGAGAAATGCTTTTCGAACAGAGCGCATCGCTGTCGTTCTAAAAAATAGAATAGAGTTTCAAGTTAATTCAAATTTACGGATTTGTCGAGTCAGCTTATTCTTACTCTCGAACTTAAGGCAATAGCCACTAACGACACTCCGGTGTCACCATTCAAAGAGGAAACTGACATGGCACTAATCAATACCAAGATCAAACCGTTCAACGCGCAAGCTTTCAAAAACGGTGAGTTCATTGAAGTAAGCGATAAAGACACGGAAGGCAAATGGTCTGTGTTCTTCTTCTATCCAGCAGACTTTACGTTCGTTTGCCCAACAGAGCTTGGCGATGTGGCAGACAAGTATGAAGAGCTGCAGTCACGTGGTGTAGAGGTTTACTCAGTTTCTACTGACACACACTTCACGCACAAAGCGTGGCACGATTCTTCAGATACGATCAACAAGATCAAGTACACAATGATCGGCGATCCAACAGGTGAAATTACGCGCAACTTTGAAGTAATGCGTGAAGATCAAGGTCTTGCAGATCGTGGTACGTTCATCGTCGACCCAGATGGCGTGATTCAGGCAATGGAAATCACCGCAGAAGGCATTGGTCGAGACGCAGAAGATTTGGTTCGTAAGATCAAAGCCGCGCAGTACGTTCGCAACAACCCAGGCCAAG
>NZ_LWFT01001320.1:0-1708 GCF_001635105.1 Oleiphilus sp. HI0079 | reverse complement strand
TAGGCGACTTGACCCATTTTTTCTGAGGGTCTGCCAATAGCCCAAGCAGCGCACCTATAACAAAGAGCTGCGCCCAAGGCAGAAAATCTAACCAAGGCCAAATCGATTGAGGTCGAACATACTCAGTGAATAGGTAAAGGCAAATCATCTTAAAGGCGAAACTTTCGCCCTTGAAATACGTCCACCAAGTTTTGAGTTCGAGGCGGTAGAGGTCTTCAAGCTTGATATCTTCACCCTTCATGCAGAGATCTCGCGATATAGAGCACTAATTGCTTGGGCGTTATCCAAAGCACTGTTAGGTTTTGCGGGCAAAACCTTCGAGTCACTAGCGAGTAGTTTATGTAAGGCTGAGGCATAAGACGAAGCTTCATGCTCCTCTGATAGAACTCCCCCCTCGCCTTGCTCAAAGCTTTCTGTCACTGCTCCTGCGTTATGACTAACGATTGGTGTACCTAGAGCCATAGACTCAAGCAATGTCATCGGTAAACCCTCATGATCGGAGCACATGACTAAAACATCCAAACTCTTAATGTAAGAGGCGACGCTTTTAATATGTCCATGGAAGGTAACCGCATCGGATAAACCTAGCTGCTCCGCTTGATTCTCTAATTGCGTTCGGAGTGGCCCATCGCCAATAACATGAAACTTTAACGCTTGATCTGTCGATTCTGAGTTTACTAGCTCGCTCGCCATATCCAAGAAAATATCAACACGCTTTACTAGCACTAGCCGTCCGACAATGCCGACATGCTTTACCTTTAACTTGGGCTCATGAAGCAAAAAAGGAGCATCTGCTTTTACGTTTTCAAGCGCCTCAAGGTCTACGCCATTTTCAATTACCGTAATGTGCTGTTTTGGGTAATTAACTTGAAGTTTGCGCGCTAGCTCTTCTGATACCGCGATAATCTTCTTTTGAAGGTACCGACCACAGAACTGATCGACTGACACTTGAGTCCTGTTTTTCCACTGAGCCCAGCTGTAATCAAACTCTGGTGCCCCGTGCTGCGTTCTAATACAGGCAGCTCTTATAGAAAGGAAGTTTGCGCAAGAAGCAAGAATATTCTCTTTTTGGCGGTGCGTATGAATGATATTTGGCTGTAGGGTTTTTAATAAGTGGCGAAGGCGCAAGAATATCTCTGCGCTACTGAGCTTAGCCTCATCCAGCACATGCACTTGAATGCCTTCTGCTCTTAAGCGTGCTTCAAGCTCTCCGTGATTAAGTAAGACCACTTCCACTTGTGTATTGGACATACGCGCTAAATACTTACAAAGGGTATGCACTTGCGCTTCTGCTCCACCCCATAAATCGCCTGAGGCCACTTGAAGGATACTAAGCGGCTGCACAGTTATACCTTTGACCAGGGTCTGACCCTTTCAACACCACCAACGAAAGCGGACCCCGACGTGCATAGATTTATCATCACAAAAACTCCCAGCGCAGTCCTAGGCCTGCGGAGGTTTCATCAAAATCGCGACTTGAAACATCATCATTACTTCGTGTCTCGTATCGCAAAAAACCGTCGGTATATAAATCTTGAATAAGCTGATATTTAAGAGACAAGGTGAACGCATGGGTAGTGTCTTTACCTAACCCCCTGGTTAGTCCAAAACTCTCACGGCTATATTCGTACTCGGCCCTGGGGATTAATCGTGAGTAGATTTTTGGTGCAAAACCAAGAACGGCACCACGATAACGTTCTGTGTAATT
>NZ_LWFT01001319.1:0-709 GCF_001635105.1 Oleiphilus sp. HI0079 | reverse complement strand
GCTATCCTGATCCAGGGAATGCCCAAGCATTCATTGAACGTATTAATGAGTTAATTGAGCGATACAACGTTGAGGTGCTTTATCCCGTAGCAGAGATAACGGTTTACACACTTTTAGAACATGTTGATAAGCTCAAACCTGTGACGTTGCCGTTCCCTGCTTTAGATACTGTAAAAAGCCTAAGCGACAAAGGCGCTTTGGTTAAACTCTGCCAGCAGCTTGGTTTAAACGTCCCAGCTAGTGATTACTTTAGCGGCCTACAGGATTTTGAACAAAGCCAAAAAGAGTATTCATTCCCTGTTGTTCTCAAGCCCACGTTCTCGCGAATTAAACCTGATGGAGTTGGTTCGCATGGCTCAGATGATTTCAATGGCTTGGGTAGTGATGGTTGGATCAATACATCTGTCACCTATGCGCATTCGAGAGAAGAACTCGTCTCTTTAGTAAGCTNAACGCTTTATTTTCGTGATTACCCCTTTATGATTCAGGAATATATCGAAGGCTACGGTAGCGGTGTTTTTCTTTTGTATAACAAGGGTGAGTATGTAGTGCATTTTGCCCATAAACGCCTTCGTGAAAAGCCTCCATCAGGGGGCGTAAGTGTTTTAAGTGAGAGTGTTGAGGCTGATCCAGAACAGTTATCTATTGCGAAGCAGTTGCTTGATGCGGCGAACTGGCATGGCGTTGCGATGGTCGAGTTTAAGGTTGA
>NZ_LWFT01001318.1:0-1009 GCF_001635105.1 Oleiphilus sp. HI0079 | reverse complement strand
TAGCATCGCCGTTGTTCTCGTACTTGGGAATACTGTTCGTCTTGCGATAGAAAGTAGAAAGGACGAGATCGCTGTGCTCAAACTAGTTGGAGGGACGGACGCCTTCGTTTGTCGTCCATTCTTATACATGGGAATTTTTTACGGCCTTGGCGGCGGCATTTTAGCCATCGTGTTCAGCTATGTCGTTCTGGCAATACTAACGCAGCCAGTAGAACTCCTAACCACGTCCTATCAAAGCGATTTTAGTTTGTCAGGCTTAAACTTTGAATCTACACTTTTTATCCTAACGATAGGTACGTTTCTTGGTTGGATTGGTGCTCGTTTATCCGTAAAACGACACATTAGCGAAATAGAACCAAACTAAACTTTAGTTCTCTTACGTCTTCGCAACGGAACCTCTGAGAAATCAAGTAGTCCAATGCGTACACCTTGAGCGTAAAACCTTCAAAATGCTATGATGTTTGCTTAACAACTAGAGGAATTTTAATGGGTACAAGCTTAAAACCAGTTGATATGTTGATTCCAGGCGGAAACCTTGAGTCGTACATGCGCACTGTAAACAGCATACCAATTTTATCAGTTGAAGAAGAACGCGAACTCTCATCACGACTTCACGATGAAAACGACCTATTAGCGGCGAGACATTTGATCATGTCGCACCTGCGTTTTGTCGTGCATATTGCAAAGAGCTATTCCGGTTACGGACTCGCTCAGGCTGACCTAATTCAAGAGGGCAATGTTGGCCTAATGAAAGCGGTCAAGCGGTTCGATCCAACCTACGGAGTGCGTCTCGTCTCTTTTGCCGTACACTGGATCAAAGCAGAAATTCATGAGTTTATCCTGCGTAACTGGCGGATCGTTAAGATCGCTACAACAAAAGCGCAACGCAAAATGTTCTTCAATTTGCGCAGCTCTAAAAAGCGTCTAGCGTGGTTTACCGCCGATGAAGTAGAGTCTGTTGCCAAAGACTTGGGTGTCGAGCCTAAAGTGGTTCGCGAAATGGAGGGGC
>NZ_LWFT01001317.1:0-777 GCF_001635105.1 Oleiphilus sp. HI0079 | reverse complement strand
TGGCGCCGGCGGGCAATCTCCGACCTTCGTGAGAGACGATGACATTAATCTCGCTTATGGCGCGGCAAATACTATCGTAAACCTTGCCGACGCGGCGACCTCATTAATGGTCACAAAAGTAGGTGGCGGACACAACTGCTGGCTCGCAAGCGATAGCGCCTGCGCTGATACGCTTACAAGCTACATAGAAAACTGGGCTGGGGGTTCTGCCAGCGCGCAAACTGAGATCGTGCTGCGCGCTCCACAAATAAAAGACCCAGGGCAAACAAAGACATTCCCAGCTGATAGCTCTGGCTTTACTGGTGTTCATGCGTTGCTCGAAACCTACTGCAGTAATTGCCATGTTGAAGGACAGCAAACTCCCTTTATTGGCAGTAGCGATATTGACGTCTCCTATGCTGCTGCGCAATCGCGAATCAATCTGGAAACGCCCTCCGCATCAAGGCTAGTTCAACGCTTAAGAACCGAATTTCACAACTGCTGGAATGGTGATTGCACAACATCATCCAACGAGATGGAAACGGCTATCGACAATTTTGCGAGCAGTGTACCAAGAAACGATATTGACTCAAATCTACAAACCAGTAAGGCGCTTGCACTCATCGAGGATGGAATAGCCGCAAATACTGGAGGCCGCATAGAAGATAACGTGATCGCGCAGTTTGAATTCAAAACTGGTGAAGGTGCCGTTGCTTACGACACAAGCGGAATCGAACCCGCTTTGAATTTGACTCTCAGCGGCAATGTCGAATGGGTAGGCGGCTGGGGTCTGCGTTT
>NZ_LWFT01001316.1:0-9048 GCF_001635105.1 Oleiphilus sp. HI0079 | reverse complement strand
CGTTGGAACCAAAACGCATTGCTCGCGCAATCGCCTCGCCACCGGCTAAAGTCGTACTATACGCAATCTTCTTCTGAAGTGCAGAATGGCGAATATGCGAAGAGTCCTTGATAGCCTGACGCCCTTCCGTTGTATTCACAATCAGGGTGATTTCACCATTCTTGATAACATCAACAACATGCGGACGGCCCTCAAGTACCTTGTTCACCACCTCGACTTCGATTCCTGCATCCTGAATTGCTTTTGCAGTTCCGCGAGTTGCAACAATTTTATAGCCCCCATCCACGAGAAGGCGCGCAACATCAACAACACCGTCCTTGTCGACATCCCGAACACTCAAGAAAGCCTTACCAGAGCTTGGTAAGATCTCACCTGTCGCAATAAAGCCTTTCGCAAACGCTTCATCGAAGGTATCACCAACTCCCATTACCTCTCCAGTTGACTTCATTTCTGGGCCCAAAATAGGGTCAACCGCCGGGAATTTCTTAAACGGGAAAACGGACTCTTTAACGCTGTAATGCTCCGGAATAATTTCTTCTGTAAAGCCAAGCTCCTCAAGGGACTTGCCAGCCATCACTCGCGCTGCAATTTTCGCTAAGGACGTTCCAATCGCCTTGGACACAAAGGGCACAGTACGAGAGGCGCGTGGATTTACCTCAATCACGTAAATCATCTCATCCTGATACGCTAGCTGCACATTCATCAAGCCAACAACACCTAACTCTAGCGCCATTGATTTCACAGCTTCACGCATTTGGTCTTGAACATCTGCTGCCAGAGTATAAGGAGGCAAAGAACAGGCAGAGTCACCTGAGTGCACACCCGCTTGCTCTATGTGCTGCATAATGGCACCGATCACTACCTGCTTACCGTCACTAATCGCATCGATATCAACCTCAATCGCGGCATTCAAGAAGTGATCAAGCAACACTGGACTATCGTTAGACACTTGAACAGCATCCTTCATATAGCGGATCAGCTCAGACTCTTTGTACACAATTTCCATTGCTCTGCCGCCAAGAACGTACGATGGGCGAACAACCAATGGGTAGCCAATATCTTTCGCTGCAACGATACCCTCTTCCAGGCTTCGTACAGTTGAGTTCTTGGGCTGCTTCAACCCTAAACGCTGAATCATTTGCTGGAAGCGCTCTCGGTCTTCAGCACGGTCAATCGCGTCAGGGCTCGTACCAATAATCGGGACACCGGCCTCTTCCAAACCTCGCGCGAGCTTCAAAGGCGTTTGCCCGCCATAATGAACGATGACGCCTTTTGGCTTTTCTAGCTCGATAATTTCAAGCACATCCTCGAGAGTGATGGACTCAAAATACAAGCGATCTGAGGTGTCATAATCAGTAGAAACTGTCTCCGGGTTACAGTTGATCATGATTGTTTCGTAGCCGTCTTCACGCATAGCAAGCGCAGCATGCACGCAGCAATAATCGAACTCGATGCCCTGACCTATTCTGTTCGGACCACCACCAATCACAACAATCTTATCGCGATCTGTCGTTTGCGCTTCACACTCTTCATCATAGCTTGAGTACATATACGCTGTTGCAGTTGAAAACTCAGCTGCACAGGTATCTACACGCTTATAAACCGGTCGAACACCATGCTGATGTCGTATCGTTCGAAATGCCTTTTCGCTTAGATCAAGCAGATCCGCCAAGCGATGATCAGAGAAACCTTTTCGCTTCAGTCTGCGGATCGCTTCGGGCGTAATGTCGGACCGAATCATATTCGAGACGACTTGCTCTTCTTCAATCAAGTCCTCGATTTGAACAAGGAACCACGGATCAATACCCGTAAGAGAAAACACTTCATCAACGCTCATACCAGAGCGGAAAGCATCCCCGATATACCAGAGGCGCTCGGCATTTGGCGTACTTAGTTCACCACGCAACACTTCAGCCGCGTTCTCAGCTTTCAGGTCCAGCTTGGGCTCGAACCCATAAGAGCCAACCTCAAGCCCACGAATCGCCTTATGGAAAGATTCCTGGAAATTACGGCCGATTGACATCACCTCACCAACAGATTTCATCTGCGTCGTCAGTGTCGCATCTGCTTGCGGGAACTTCTCAAATGTAAAACGAGGAATCTTGGTAACAACATAATCGATTGAAGGTTCGAACGACGCAGGTGTGGCGCCCCCCGTAATATCATTTTGAAGCTCATCAAGCGTATAACCAACTGCCAGTTTTGCGGCTACTTTTGCAATCGGAAAGCCCGTTGCTTTGGAGGCAAGCGCAGAAGATCGAGATACACGAGGATTCATCTCGATCACCACCATTCGCCCTGTTGTAGGGCTGATGCCAAACTGCACGTTTGAACCGCCGGTTTCAACGCCGATCTCACGCAAAACCGCCAACGATGCATTACGCATGATCTGATATTCTTTGTCAGTCAAGGTCTGCGCTGGTGCGACGGTAATGGAATCCCCAGTATGAACACCCATTGCATCAAAATTCTCAATCGAACAGATGATGATGCAATTGTCCTTTTTATCGCGAACAACCTCCATCTCATATTCTTTCCAGCCGATCAAAGATTCATCGATCAACAGCTCGCTTGTTGGAGACAAGTCCAAACCACGCGCGCAAATTTCTTCAAACTCTTCACGGTTGTACGCAATACCACCGCCGCTTCCGCCCATGGTGAACGATGGACGAATAATGCTGGGAAAACCCAACTCATCAATAAGGGCAACGGCCTCTTCCATGCTATGCGCAATGCCAGAGCGAGGCGTCTCAAGACCAATTGACTTCATTGCCTTGTCAAAACGATCACGATCTTCCGCTTTATCGATCGTATCAGCATTTGCACCAATCATTTCTACGCCATACTTCTCAAGCACCCCTTCGCGCTCAAGATCCAAAGCACAATTAAGCGCGGTTTGACCACCCATAGTGGGTAAAAGCGCATCCGGACGCTCAACTTCAATAATTCGCTCTACGGTCTCCCAGGTGATCGGCTCTATATAAGTCGCATCCGCCATCGCCGGATCGGTCATAATCGTTGCAGGGTTTGAATTCACAAGGATGACCCGATAACCCTCTTCTCGGAGAGCCTTACAGGCTTGTGCGCCCGAGTAATCAAATTCACAAGCCTGACCAATTACGATCGGCCCAGCACCAATAATTAGAATACTCTTTATGTCGCTACGCTTTGGCATCTAGATTCGTTCCACTTGTACTGTTTTGTTTCTTCAATCGCGATTAAATAAGTAACCACGATCTCAAATTCGTATATAAAATCGATGTTAAACCGACAACTACGCTTTGCGCATTGCTTCTATAAACTGGTCGAATAACGGCGCTACATCATGCGGCCCCGGGCTCGCCTCAGGGTGACCCTGAAAACTATAAGCAGGCGTATCCGTGCGACGAATGCCTTGCAGGCTTCCGTCAAATAAAGATTTATGCGTTGCTTCTAAATTCGAAGGAAGCGTTGCCTCATCAACCGCAAAGCCGTGATTCTGACTCGTAATCATAACCACGCTAGTGTCGAGATCTTGCACAGGATGGTTTGCACCATGGTGACCAAACTTCATTTTCATGGTTTGCGCACCGCTCGCCAACGCCAACAACTGATGCCCTAAACAAATCCCAAAAACGGGAATTTTTGTCTCTAGAATTTCTCTGATCGCTGCAATTGCGTAATCACACGGCTCCGGGTCACCCGGCCCATTTGATAAGAAGACGCCGTCTGGCTTCAGAGCTAGCACTTCGCTTGCTGGGGTTTGCGCTGGAACGACGGTCAGTTTACAGCCTCTTGAAGCTAGCATACGCAAAATGTTGCGTTTTACGCCAAAGTCATAAGCAACCACGTGGAATTCAGTGTCGCGCGACTGACTATACCCATCGACCAAATCCCATTCAGCCTCTGTCCACTCAAACGTCTCTTTGTGTGTTACTTCTTTCGCTAAGTCCATTCCCTTCAAACCTGGAAAGGCTTTGGCTTTTTCAAGTGCCTGCTCTTCTGAAATATTGTCGCCGGATAAAATGCACCCGTTCTGCGCTCCCTTTTCTCGAAGAATTCGCGTCAAACGCCGAGTATCAATATCAGCAATTGCAACAATGTTATTCTCTTTCAAATAGGCATCGAGAGGCTTTTCTGAGCGCCACGAACTGGCAACTAAGGGCAGATCTCTGATCACTAAACCAGCAGACCAGATCTGATCACTTTCTACGTCTTCGGAGTTGACGCCAGTATTGCCGATATGGGGATAAGTTAGGGTAACAATTTGTTTAGCATAAGAAGGGTCAGTAAGGATCTCCTGATACCCTGTCATTGCGGTGTTAAAAACAACTTCTCCAGTGGTTTCTCCATCTGCGCCGATAGAAATACCTTTAAAAATGGAGCCGTCTTCAAGAGCTAAAATTGCGGGTTTAGTCAACACCAGTTCCTCGCGCTTGGCTAAGCAGTTTGATTATCGAATCGAAAGAAACCGTCTTTGGCGGGCCTGAGGCGTATCAAGTATGGTAAATACTTACAAAAAAGCGAGGCCGAATAAATTCCACCTCGCTTTTCTTATAATTCTTAGCGTACGAACGACGCTTTCCTCAAGCGGCGGCATTGTACACATTTCACATTTTTGTGTCTATGCAATTACATTCTTTTTAAAGGACTGCTACTTCAAATCAAGGACATCTCTCATTTCATAGAGCCCCGGATTTTGACCATCTAACCAAGCCGCAGCGCGAACAGCCCCATTTGCAAAAGCCATGCGACTTGACGCTTTGTGGGTTATTTCAACGCGCTCACCCTCACCCAAAAACATAACGGTATGATCACCCACTACATCACCACCTCTAACAGTAGCAAAACCAATCGTTTCTTTATCTCTCGCGCCAGTCTGTCCTTCACGGCCATAGACTGCAACTTCGCGCAGATTGCGACCAAGTCCGTCCGCAACGGATTGCCCCATAGCAAGTGCCGTACCCGACGGAGCATCAACTTTGTGCTTATGATGCGCTTCGTAGATTTCGACATCATACGCATCACCAAGTATCTCGGCCGCTTTCTGCAGAAGATTCAGGCACACGTTCACGCCCGTACTAAAGTTAGCAGCTTTACACATCGCCGCATGCGATTGGCAAGCAAGCAGCGTGCGCTCTTCTTCCGGAGTAAATCCGGTCGTACCAATCACGATACCTTTACCGTGCTCGGCACAAAGCGCAGCATTCACTAGAGTGGCATCAGGAGCTGTAAAATCGATCAGCACATCAAAATCATCAACAACGGCAGAAAGCTCACCAACAATTTTTACGCCATTTTTTCCCAGCCCAGCCAACTCTCCCGCGTCTGCACCAATAGCGGAGCTGTCTGGCAGCACGACAGCAGCGGTTAACCTTGCTTCCGATGATTGATCCAAAGCTTCGATCAGCATTTTACCCATTCGCCCGATGGCACCGGTTACGGCGACTCTAGTCATCTTTCTTCCATCCATATAAATAAAAACGCCCGCTGAGCGGGCGTGTAAACACTTACAGCTTCATATCATCAAAGAAGCTTTTAACGCCCTCAAACCAAGAGTGCTTTTGTGGAGCATGCTTCTTTCCATCACTCGAGTCGAGCGTTTCCTGAAACTGCTTCAAAAGATCTTTCTGCTTCTTGGTCAAATTAACAGGCGTCTCGACTGTCACTCGACACATCAAGTCTCCTACCGCGCCACCTCGAACCGGCTTAACACCTTTACCGCGCAGACGAAACATTCTGCCACTTTGCGTCTCTGGCGGAATCTTCAGCTTTACGCGACCATCAAGCGTTGGCACTTCAAGCTCACCACCTAGCGCTGCGTCGACAACACTGATAGGCACATCGCAATAAAGATTACTCCCATCGCGCGCAAAAATCGGATGCTCTTTGACAGACACTTGGACATATAGATCCCCCGAAGGACCGCCCATCGCTCCAGCTTCGCCCTCGCCCGCAAGTCGAATTCGGTCTCCGGTGTCTACTCCTGGCGGCACTTTTACAGAAAGCGTTTTATTCTCTTCCTGAACACCCATTCCATGGCATGAGGTGCATGGGTCCTTAATAAACTGACCTTGACCTCGACACTGCGGACACGTCTGCTGCACACTGAAAAAACCTTGCTGCATGCGCACTTGACCCTGGCCATGACAAGTAGAACAAGTCTCTGGCTTAGAGCCCTTCGCTGCACCGGAGCCTCCACAAGGCTTACAGGTAACTTGGGTCGGAACGCGAATTTTCACATCCTTACCACGAACTGCGTCTTCTAAATCCAGCTCCAAGTTATAGCGCAAGTCTGATCCGCGCGAACTACGCTGACCACCACGACCGCCGCCGCCACCAAAAATATCACCAAAGACATCGCCAAAGATATCGCTAAAATTACCGCTTCCGCCACCAAAGCCACCACCGCCAGCACTTGGATCTACACCAGCATGGCCATATTGATCATAAGCCGCCTTCTTCTGCGAATCGGAAAGGATTTCGTAGGCTTCTGTTGCCTCTTTAAATTTTGCATCTGCTTCTGAATCATCCGGATTTCTATCGGGATGATATTTCATCGCTAGGCGGCGATAAGCTTTTTTGATTTCCTTATCGTCGGCAGAGCGTTCGACGCCTAGGACTTCGTAGAAATCTCTTTTAGACATGAGTCATTCACCAATTCTCTTCACTTCCAGCCTCAGAAATAGAAGCTTACTAGATACAATAACGCGGAAGTCGATGCTTCCGCGTTAAGGTTAACGTACAGCTTGAACAAGCCGACTAAGCGCTATCGCTTATTTTTTGTCGTCTTTTACTTCTTCAAACTCCGCATCTACCACGTCTTCACCAGACTGTGATTGAGCTTGTTCTTCACCGCCAGGAGCGGCGCCTGCTGCACCTTCAGCTTGCTCAGCATACAATTTTTGAGCTAGACCAGAAGAGGCTTCAGTCAATGCCTGAGTTTTCGACTCTATCGCATCTTTGTCATCGCCCTTCAATGCTTCTTCAAGCTCTGCAATTGCAGTTTCGATAGCGGTTTTCTCTTCAGCGGTCGCTTTGTCACCCGCTTCTTCTAGCGTCTTCTTGGTAGCGTGCACCATTTGATCGCCTTGATTACGCGCAGTGACCAGCTCTTCGAACTTACGATCCGCTTCGGCGTTCGCTTCCGCATCGTTGACCATGTTATTGATCTCATCATCCGAAAGACCAGAAGAAGCCTTGATCACGATAGACTGCTCTTTACCTGTCGCTTTATCCTTCGCCGACACATTCAGAATACCGTTCGCATCAATATCGAATGTTACTTCGATCTGAGGCATTCCACGTGCCGCAGGCGGTATGTCTGCCAAATCAAAACGGCCAAGAGACTTATTCGACGAAGCCTGCTTACGCTCACCTTGAACCACGTGAATCGTAACCGCTGTCTGATTATCTTCAGCCGTTGAGAACACTTGCGACTTCTTCGTCGGAATCGTGGTGTTCTTATCAATTAGCGGTGTCGCAACACCTCCCATTGTTTCGATCCCCAGTGTAAGAGGCGTAACATCCAGAAGAAGCACGTCTGTTACGTCGCCGGCCAATACAGCCGCCTGAATAGCCGCACCCATTGCCACAGCTTCGTCAGGATTCACATCACGACGTGGCTCTTTACCAAAGAACTCTTGAACCTTCGCCTGAACCAAAGGCATACGCGTTTGACCACCGACCAAAATCACATCATCAATCTCTGAAGTGCTCAAACCAGCGTCATTCAAAGCGACTTTACAAGGCTCGAGGCTTCGGATAACTAAATCTTCAACAAGTGACTCAAGCTTAGAACGTGTCATTTTTACGTTAAGGTGCTTAGGACCAGACGCATCAGCTGTGATGTATGGCAAGTTCACGTCTGTTTGCTGCGCACTTGAAAGCTCCACTTTCGCTTTTTCTGCAGCTTCTTTAAGACGCTGCATTGCCAGCGGATCGCCCGTCAAATCCATGCCCGAATCTTTCTTGAATTCGTCGGCCAAGTAGTCAATCAAAGCCATGTCAAAGTCTTCGCCACCAAGGAATGTGTCACCGTTAGTAGCCAGTACTTCAAACTGCTTTTCACCATCGACATCTGCGATCTCGATGATCGATATATCAAACGTACCGCCACCTAAGTCGTATACAGCAATCGTCGAGTCACCCTGACTCTTATCTAAGCCATAAGCAAGCGCAGCTGCTGTTGGCTCGTTGATGATGCGCTTAACGTCTAGGCCTGCGATTTTGCCTGCATCTTTTGTCGCCTGGCGCTGCGAGTCATTAAAGTATGCTGGAACGGTAATGACCGCTTCAGTGACTGACTCACCCAGATAGTCTTCTGCTGTTTTCTTCATCTTTTTCAAGATCTCAGCAGAAATTTGAGGCGGCGCTTTCTTATCGCCTTTTACTTCAACCCAAGCATCACCGTTGTCTGCCTTCGTGATTTTGTAAGGCACCATTTTGATGTCTTTCTGAACCACGTCATCTTCAAAACGACGACCGATCAAACGCTTAATCGCAAACAACGTATTGCTCGGATTAGTAACCGCCTGACGCTTGGCAGGCTGCCCCACCAATGTTTCGTTGTCATCTGTAAACGCAATAATCGAAGGCGTGGTACGATCGCCCTCAGCGTTTTCAATTACTTTTGCTTTGTCGCCATCAAGAACAGCAACACATGAATTCGTTGTACCTAAGTCAATTCCAATGATTTTGCCCATTGATTCACTCCACTCTCTAATCTGCCGAGCTTGTTAACAGCTCTATTAACCTTTGATCTAGATGTATGGTCACTTGCTTAATTTTCAAGCGCATAACCACATAAAAAACACATATAAATCGCTATTTTTTGACTTTCCTTGCTTCGAAAGTCCGTAACATTTACTTAGCAACAATTACCATCGCCGGGCGAACCAAACGACCGTTCAAGGTATAGCCTTTTTGCATCGCTGCTATGACCGTATTTGCTTCCGCGTCCGGCGTTTCAACCATGCTCATCGCTTCATGAAGCGCAGGATCAAATGCCGAGCCCACAGCGTCCACCTGCTCCAAACCAAACTTGCCCACTGCACCCAACATCATCGA
>NZ_LWFT01001315.1:0-1207 GCF_001635105.1 Oleiphilus sp. HI0079 | reverse complement strand
TCTGAGCTGAACTCGTAGGTCGTCGCAATCAATACGTCAGTTACAGGGCCCGCTTTCAGCTCAGAACCCGTCATATTGCTTAGGCTAAAACGAGGAGAAAGCTCTGCGTATGTCTCGTTAAAGTCACCAAATGAACCTTTACCATTGTGTCGATCAGCGAAGAAGAAGGCATCACCCCAATCGTGACCCGAAGCGTGTTCAACGGTCATTGTCGTCATTTCCATGGTTTTCTGCGGAGCGCCGAAAGCATGGCCAACGTTGTAGTAATCAGCACTGTGTAGCACGGTTACACTGTTGTCAGCCCAAAACTGCTCAGCTTGAGCGGGTGCTGCTACTGCAGCTGCGAGTGCTGCTGCACCAGCGATGGTTTTTAGTTGTTTCATTTCTCTACCTTAGTTTTTCATTAATACAGCACTTATGGTGCTTTATAAAAAGTGCGAGCTACCGCAATTCGGAAACAGTAGCTCGCTGCTAACTGCCTTATTCAGCGAATCGTTCGCCTTGAATTAAGACTGTGGCAATTTGCCTTCTACGCCTTGCACGTAGAAATCAAAGCCAAGAAGCGCACCGTCATCCATTGTGCCGCCCGCTGGAATCACTTCTTCTCCAGCTTGGTTTACAACTGGGCCATCAAATACGCGCATTTCGCCCGCCTTCAATGCCGCTTTTTTCTCTTCTACCATCGCGACAACATCCGCTGGAATCGCTTCGTTCAGTGGCGCTAGATCGGTTGTACCGTCTGCGATGCCAGGCCATAAGTCTTCAGACTTCCAAGTGCCATCAAGCACGGCTTGTGCTTTCTTAAGGTAAAGTGGACCCCACTTGTGTACCGTTGAAGTAAGGTGCGCTTTTTTACCGTATTCAGACATATCTGAGTGGTAACCGATTGCGTACTTGCCTTTTGCTTCTGCGGCCTGAATCACAGCGGCGGAGTCAGTATGTTGCGTAAGCACGTCTGCGCCTTGAAGAATCAGCGTTTCTGCTGCTTCACGCTCTTTTGCAGGGTCATACCAAGTGCTTGCCCAAACAACTTTCACTTGAACGTCAGGGTTTACTTCTTTAGCACCCTTGGTGAACGCGTTAATGCCACGAATAACCTCAGGAATCGGGAACGATGCTACGTAACCAAGTACGTTAGATTCGGTCATCTTGCCCGCAATCAAACCCGTCAAGTAGCGGCCTTGATAAGCACGGGTAAAATAGGTGC
>NZ_LWFT01001314.1:0-1412 GCF_001635105.1 Oleiphilus sp. HI0079 | reverse complement strand
AGGTGTTTAAGTGCCTTCGATGAACATGGATTGCTACATCCAGTGCACTCTTTACCTTTGGTCGTACTATCGTACTCAGCGCTTTTCTAGAGCGCCTTTAAAAGCCTCACAGATTATAGTGTGCTTTTAACAAAAACGCCTCGGGGTTTCCGAGGCATTTTATTTGGAGCGGGAAACGAGATTCGAACTCGCGACCCCGACCTTGGCAAGGTCGTGCTCTACCAACTGAGCTATTCCCGCGTAAACTTTTCATCGCGCTAGGACATGCCTTGCGAAGAGGCGCATATATTAACGAATCGATTAAAAGAGTCAAGCAAGTTCTGCAGCAAAATTTAATTACTTCGGCTACGGATACTAATGACGCTCCTGGCCGCCACCGCCTAGGCTCTCTTTACCAAACATAGTGCCCCAAGAGGCCGATAGATACTGCACCATTGACCACATAGTAAGGATCGCTGCAAATACCATTAGACCGTATCCAAACCAAAATGACTCATCAACCTTTGCACCGATAAGCAAAAAGAAAATCGAGCTCATCTGACACATGGTCTTCACTTTACCAATATAACCAACCTTTACCGATTCGCGCTTACCTTGCTCCGCCATCCATTCACGTAGCGCTGAAACAACCACCTCTCGACCAACAATGACAATAGCCGGAATGGTAATCCACCAAACACTAAACTCTTCGATAATTACAGCTAGAGAAATCGTGACCATGAGCTTGTCTGCAACAGGATCAAGAAAGGCTCCAAAAGGCGTCATCTGGTCCCACTTTCGAGCCAAATAACCATCAAACCAATCGGTCACGCCGGCAATCCAGAAAACCGCGGCACACGCGTAATAGTTCCAATCATAAGGTAGATAAAATGCGATCACGAAAACAGGAATCAAGACGATTCGTGACAGAGTCAGAATATTCGGTAAGTTCATTTTCTTGTCTCTACTCAGTCGCCATGCAAACTGAGATAAATATGTTCTGCAAGATTACTGCTAATGCCATCAACCTTACTTATTTCTTCGATTGAGGCCGTTTTAATTCCCTGCACACTACCGAAATACTTAATGAGAGCACGCCGACGTGTAGGACCGACGCCTTCAATCACCTCAAGCTGAGATTGAGGACGACTCTTATCGCGCCGCTTTCTATGCCCAGTTATCGCAAATCGATGCGCCTCATCACGTATTTGCTGCATTAAATGCAAGCTGGGCTCATCGGCTGCGCATTGTATCGTTTTCAGACCGCCCTGCCCATCAGGAATAAACAGAGTTTCAAAACCCGCTTTACGGGTTGTGCCTTTCGCAATACCGAGCAACAAAATGTCGCTAGCGTTTAACGCACTCATAACCTCAATAGCCATATTCAGCTGCCCCTTGCCGCCATCAATAAAAATAATGTCTGGCCTTTTGGT
>NZ_LWFT01001313.1:0-841 GCF_001635105.1 Oleiphilus sp. HI0079 | reverse complement strand
GTGCCGCCCTTTGGGGCCTCAGGATTAACATAATCGAAATGCGTGAAGTCGGGGCCATACTTGAGATCACCGTGCATGGCGATCCCATGAGTAGGAGCGGCGATAACGTTGAGAGTAAGGAACGATAAAAGTACAAATGTCAGCGGTTGTCGCAAAGCGCGCATAGTATCAGGCCAGATTGTTTATATTATTAGGTAAATCCTAAAGCCTCTGTGGTGGTCAGTCTAGCGTGTCGCGAATGAAAATAGCCGTAGTGCGTTAGAGGTCACGCCTCGGCCATGTTTCGCTCAAAAAACGAGCAGATTTAAGCCTTGGCTATGCTCGTGGCGGAGGAGTAGGCTTGTTCTGTGCCGGTGTTACCATAGAGCTTCGGTTTTGAATGTTGCCCTCGCACGATGTCCATGATTTTCTGATTTCGTGCGCGTGAGCGTTCAATTACCAAGCCGTTTACTTGATTGAGTTGCTTACACTCATCAAGTTGAATAAGCGAATCGTTCCAAAGCCTGCTTAAATCTGGGTCACCAAGCGCGTCGATTCCAATTTTGACTTTGCCAGCTTCGATTTTTGCGCCAGAAGCGGTAATCAGTTTTACTTTTGCGCGGGCTCTATCTTCAATTTGCTTGACTAACGTGCCTTTGTTCTTAGCAAGATGATTGATGTGGTCGGTATTCCGCTCTTTGAGGGCGGTTGCTTCTTCTTTGAGTGTCGCGCGAAGATTCGAGATGTCTGTTAGATCTTTCTCAAGTAACAGTTTTAACTGAGCGCAAAGAGCGGGGATTCTGTTGGGGATGTTTGAGTTTGACATACGCTTACCTCGAATAGATTTTCTCTATTCAAGGTC
>NZ_LWFT01001312.1:0-668 GCF_001635105.1 Oleiphilus sp. HI0079 | reverse complement strand
TAAATCGAAGCGCTCGGGCCACTACCCGACGCTTACTCTAACTGCAGGACTCAATGATACCTCTCTTGATAACTATAAGCAGGGGCTGCCTCCCGCCAACGGTGCTTTGGGAACGGAAGAAAGCAATATCGCCCTAAACTTTAACCTGCCTCTCTATTCTGGCGGCGCAACACAAGCAGCCTCTAAGCGCTCAAGATTCTTAGCCGAGCAAGCACGCCATCAACTTACCTCAGCGCAACGTTCCGCAGAAATACAAACTCGTTCAGAGTTCATCAATCTAAGAACGAACGTACAAACCGTAGAGTCATTGCAACAAAACATTGTCTCTCGTGAAAGTGCGTTAGAGGCAACACGAGAGGGATACAACGTAGGGACTCGAAACATTGTTGAGGTGCTGGATGCAGAGCGAAACTACTTTACCGCATTGCGTGATCACGCGAGTGCGCGCTTCGACTTCGTTATCAGCGGTTTAAAATTGAAACAGGCGGCTGGTACGCTCACAGAAGAAGACGTCTTAGCAATTAACAACTATCTCATCGAGGCATCTAACTAAAGCAGAGCTTTACCACTTTAGACTTTTTGTTAATTGAAAAAAGGAGCGATCGCGTCAACCACACGACCGGTCGCACCTTTTCCTCTCTCAACAACGGCATACGCTTTTTCACCCT
>NZ_LWFT01001311.1:0-689 GCF_001635105.1 Oleiphilus sp. HI0079 | reverse complement strand
AGTTGCTTAACCATCTTAAATTTATGAACTCTCAGAAAAGCAAGGTCGCCTCGTTTCAGTTCACCCAACAGCGGATTTTCTATAAGTTCTTTAATTGCTAAATCAAGGTCTGTTTTCTGATTGGGCTTTAATTTCTTAACAGCTTTCTTAAAAGTTGGTGTCTGTAAAATATGCTCAACTTTAGCCAAAGTCATAACGCTCCAATTTACCTGCTTCTTTTTCTGCTTGTGCAATAATGGCCTGCTTTACAAACTCATAAGGTAAGTCGGGGTTATCTTCCATCATTTCACCAATCTTCGCCCAATGCTCTATCTGCTTAGGCGGTGTTCTATTATAGGCCTTTGCCATAATGGTAGCTTTTTCAATAAGTTCTTGGTCTAATCTAACGCTACTAGTTGCCATAATTGATACTCCAGTTCTTATGCGTGAATCAATTGTGGCATATTGCTACAACTAAATAAAGTTATAACCAAGCGTTCAACCGGACTCGCCTTCGGCTCGCGCGGTTAACGCGGCGTTATGTGGCAGATCGTGAAGGGATTTGAGTGACGGAAAAGTTGACCGAAGCGAAGGAAAAGCTTTTAAGCACGGAGTATCCGCGTTGGCGCAACCTGCTGTCTTGCGCGCTTCTCGTGCTTCTCACTACGGGTATGGTTTCGGGTTGGTGGTATGCTTATTTCACCACTTCT
>NZ_LWFT01001310.1:0-988 GCF_001635105.1 Oleiphilus sp. HI0079 | reverse complement strand
GCCTTTGCGCGCCATATCAATCCGTTTGTTCCGAACGATCGTGTATAACCACGTAATCGCGCTACCTGACTCTGGTTTGAACGTGTGCGCTTTTCTCCACACCGTTAACATACACTCTTGAAGCAATTCTTCCGCATCTGCATTCGATGCGCCGCACTGCATCGCAAAAGCTTTTAAACGCGACGATGTTGCATTGAACAGTTCTGAGAAGGCCTGCCGATCTTTATTTGCGGCAATGGCCAGCAGCAACTGGTTCAGCTCATTAGGCTGTTTTTGTGTCAAACTTTTCTCCTTAACCAGCGAGGGACTTTTCTCGCTCACTTTGTCTGACATCAAAGCTACCCTAGGATCTCTCTTCGGTAAAGCGCTCATAATTTTTCTCGTCTGCGTTCTTATCCCGTTTTGACTCTTGTCTAGTACAATCCAATACTTGAATTGTGCCGTATAGCTCGTTCCAAATAGATTACGTGAGGTTTTAGAAAATGGATTACATGCAAGATGATCAGCCGAAGCCATTCGACTATGTTGTTGTCGGCGCTGGATTTTCTGGTGCCTATTGTGCGGGTCAGCTTGCAAAACGAGGCTTTCGCGTCGCGATTGTAGACAAAGCGAGAGGAACCGGAGGCCGTCTCTCGTCGAAGCGCCTAAGTTTGGATGATCAGCCTATTGGGTTTGATCTGGGCGCGCATTCTTTCGAGGTGTCTAACGCGAACTTCGATGCGTATCTCAAGAGTCGTCGCGATGTTGTCATCCAAGAGGGCGAATCGCGCAAACGTGCTTACTCGTTGTCGCGCAACTCTAGTTTTGCTCGAGGAGCGCTTGGTGAAGCGACCCCCTATTTTGGCAAAAGAGTGTTGGAGGCGCGTTTTGAAGAGGGCGTGTGGAACTTGGTTTTGGAGAGTCGCGAGGGTAAGAGTGCGCTGAAGGCGACGTATTGTGTTTTAGCGGCTCCGCCCAAGCAGGCCGCTCAAATTCTTGGTGAGCATCA
>NZ_LWFT01001309.1:0-866 GCF_001635105.1 Oleiphilus sp. HI0079 | reverse complement strand
CTAACCCTGCTGAAGAGCTCTTACCTGAATACCAGGCGCTATCCTCCAAAACGATTTTGTATACGAGTTCAGAGCAGGCGTGCTATCTACCATGGTCGCATTTCAAACCTAGCCCAAATGAAATCAAATTACTCGAGTCAACTCTAGACACCCCGCTTGCGAGTGACCCTATAGCCTCCCTCGGCACGACATTAATCTACATTGGTTTGAAACTTGGACGGACACCTTCGCGCGTTGAGGACATGCTAATCTCTGACGACTTAACAAAAGAGTGGGCTCTTTCTCCAACCGATCAGAAGTTCAAACGCTTGCGACCAGCCAATGAGTATTTAAAAACAGCACTTTCAGAGAAAACCGATCTACCGTTAGAACAAGTCGAAGACACCTTCTCTATCGAACTACCCTTACGGTTCAGAAGCACCTTGTTCGAGTTATCCAGAAACAACGGAGGGAAGCGAATTGGCGAGCTGTGGCAAAGTCAGTCAAAACAGTCACTCGACAACTGGTTTAATAAAAACATATCGACAATAGAAGGACTCTCTCGCTTACAGCCGTCCATGCTGCAGTATGGTGCTGAGCAACAAATTTATCAGCAAACAAAATCCAACACGCTAAGTCGCATTTTAACCTATCACCCATATCAACAACTTCCATCACTCACCTCCTATAACTCATGGTCAGCTAAAGAAGTCCGATCTCTTGATTTAGGTTACACAATCACCGACATAGACGATGACCAACTGCTCTGCGGAAGCGCGCAGAATATCGATGACGAAATCGTTGCAGAAAGGATCCGAAATGCGACGAAGAAATTAGGGCAAAAATACGACAAGCTCTTCGAGTATCACAATGACTATTGCCTGTAT
>NZ_LWFT01001308.1:0-759 GCF_001635105.1 Oleiphilus sp. HI0079 | reverse complement strand
AACTTTGTATATTTTTATTGCAGTGCCGTTCGATAATTTGGTGTGCATTGTTCGGGGTTTTAGCTAAAGAGGGGGCAAGCGAGATTAGCCACTCTGCATAAGGGGGCGTAAACCCAAATGCAGAGTGGATGGGGATCCAAAGCTAACTGTTTAGTTTCTTTTGAAGGATCTCGTTGAAGAGTTTTGGATTACCTTGCCCTTTGGATGCTTTCATTAGTGGTCCCATAAAGCCACCCATGAGCTTTTTGCGCTTTTTGTCATCCGCCGCTTTGTATTGCTCAATTTGATCTGTCATACCTGCAAGTACTTCATCCACCATTGCTTCGAGTGCGCCGGTATCCGACACTTGTTTGAGTCCTTCGGCGTCTATGATCTGATCGACATCTGTCGCTTCTTTAGTCCAAAGCTTCTCAAAGACTTTCTTCGCTCCAGAAGACGACACTGTATTGTCTTTTATGCGCAAAACTAACTGCCCTAGGGCTTCTCCCGTAAGCGGTGTTTGTGCAGCGCTAAGCTCTTCTGCGTTGAGTCTGGCGCTAAATTCACCCATTACCCAATTTGCAGACAACTTGGCATCGCCAGAGATTTTGGCGCTAGTCTCAAACACAGCCGCAAGGTTAGCATCGGAGGAGAGCATGCCGGCATCGTATTCATTTAGACCGAAATCAGACATAAAGCGTTCTTTGCGCGCGGCTGGGAGTTCTGGCATTTGCGTGCGAACTTCCTCGATATAGTCATCAGTGAGTACAACAGGCAATA
>NZ_LWFT01001307.1:0-588 GCF_001635105.1 Oleiphilus sp. HI0079 | reverse complement strand
CCAACCGCTCAGTCTCTGAAAGTACTTTCCTCCAGTAGGTCATGCGAGTCTGGGCATCCAACTCCACAAAATCGGTTCTGTCGGGAATCTTCCCGTAGGGTAATGACGCTACGAATTCGCTTGATGGGCAAATGATCACCGTCCTGTCGTAGTGAGCGTTTCGTGCCACACGCTTGGAGCTTTTATCAAACCAGCCAGGTTTAGGTATTGGTCCAAAGTGTGGATAAAGCGTCAAGCCCTGGTTCTTAATGTCTACGTCAAAATGATAGTCAATCACGCCACCATCTCGATACATTCCCAAAGGTGCTCCGGGGATGTTTTTGATTCCTGCCATCACCATGGGAATCGACCCCGAAGCGAGCAGGGCAGGCATCAGGTTTTCTTTTGATAGGCGCACATGGCGAGTTGGTATGCCATCCGGATCGTCTAAAACTAGGGCGCTACTCGGCGTATGAAATATAAACCGTTCATACTGATTTTTAAGGTGTTTTCTATCTAGCCTGTTGCCGATGTAACTTTTTGCGAGCCCTAAGCCTTGCAAAAACTTGTTCTCGTACTGAACAAGCCCATTGGCTTTTGCGACGATAA
>NZ_LWFT01001306.1:0-938 GCF_001635105.1 Oleiphilus sp. HI0079 | reverse complement strand
TCTTCGTCTTACGGCCAAATGTTTTTTGGCAAAATGAACCCTCGAAAACGAAAGTTACTGCATAAACTGTTCACTGCAACCAAAGACCATCTGACGATCGTACGCAACATTGAAAACCTCTTTGCATGGATGGATAAAGCCGATTACTCGGCATATCAGCACCTTCGCCATGGTACATTTTTGATCCCTAAGGTAGATCGAATTCTTGACCGTAACCTCATGCTAGCGAGTGCTCTTAAAAGCCCCACGGCAATTCGCGTTGTAGAAACTGGTGCTCTCAGCCACTTCGTGACGCTGGATGATCGTAAATGGATTCCATCTTTTGACACGATTCCGTCTTCAGAAGAAGCCGAACGCATAAAACAACAGCAGAAACAAATACGCGCGGCGCAAGCAAAAGCCCTCATTTCAAACGGCTAATTCCCCTGAAATGTGCCAGTTAAAGTTTGCATCTTCCGCTTAGCGGTTTACACTCGCGGACTTGTCATTTATTTTGCGAGACAGGTTTACCAAGCGACTCATGTACCGTGACAGAATTGCATCCACTCCGGCAAAAGGCGCGGAGGCCCAGCGACTCAAGAATTTAATGCTGGATTACCATGACTACCAGCAATCCCCCTTAAACCCAGAGCTTTCGAAACTCAAAATCGATCTAGCAAACTGGCAATCAGCTCGCCTGAAAACCACACACAGCGATCTCTACAGCAACCTAAACTTCAAGGATGGCATCGATTTCCTTCTTCAGGAGCTCTATGGTGTCGAGGACTTCAGTGCGCGAGACCGAGATTTAGAACGGATATTCCCAAAACTCATCAAGCTCCTGCCGTCATCCTTGCTCGGACAGTATCCAATCTCGTCGAGCTAAATCTGCTCACACAACGCCTCGATGACG
Organism: Oleiphilus sp. HI0079; assembly: GCF_001635105.1. NCBI lineage: Bacteria > Pseudomonadati > Pseudomonadota > Gammaproteobacteria > Oceanospirillales > Oleiphilaceae > Oleiphilus > Oleiphilus sp. HI0079. The sequence goes on along the minus strand of NZ_LWFT01001306.1, from coordinate 46 downwards.
CGCTCGCAGAAAACCTCTTCAACGACAGCAAACAGTCGGATATCAA
>NZ_LWFT01001305.1:0-14991 GCF_001635105.1 Oleiphilus sp. HI0079 | reverse complement strand
TATCCCCGAAAAGCCAGCACCGATAACGCATACATCCACATCGAGGTGTTCGTTTAGACTTGGCCGATCAATTTTGTCATTTCGCGATGCCGCATAATAGGAACCGGTATGTTCTGTGCGCATAAGCTTTATGCCTCGTAAATTACGTAGATCTTTTTACAATAATCGTCTACTTGCCATTCGCCATTGAAACCGGCAGGAACGACAAACTGGTCGCCTTTGTTAACTTTAAGCTCATTCCCGCTTTCATCAATAATGATCGAGCTGCCTTCAAGAATATGGCAAAACTCATGCTCGGAATAACTCACCGACCAGCGTCCAGCTTTCGAATCCCAAATTCCTACATGGAACTTTTCATCTTTACTTGAATAGTTATTCCAGAGGTTTTGTGCGGGCTCACCGTGAACAATCTTTTCCTGATCTGGCAGGTAACTTTCTTTGCTGACGTTTTCAGCGACGAATTGAATTTTTGAAACGTTCATAAAACTCCAAAACAAAAAAGCCCAGAAGGCTGGGCTCGTCGGGATATTTACTTCATTGTAGGCATCACGAATTCTGCACCGAGATCACCTTCTGGCCAGCGAGCAGTGACCGCTTTGCGCTTGGTGTAGAACTTGACCCCTTCAGGTCCGTGCATGTGGTTGGCACCGAAGAGAGAGCGCTTCCAGCCACCAAATGAGTGGAATGCCATCGGCACAGGGATTGGCACATTGACGCCGACCATACCTACCTGAACATCATGCGTGAACTTGCGCGCAATGCCGCCGCTGCGGGTATAAATAGAAGTACCATTTCCGTATTCGTGATCGTTGATCATCTGAACAGCCGTTGAGTAATCAGGGACACGAACGACACAAAGTACAGGGCCAAAAATCTCTTCTTGATAAATGACCATGTCTTTCGTGACGTTGTCGAACAAACAGCCACCAAGGAAGTAGCCTTTCTCGTTTGCATCGATTTTTGCTTCGCGTCCATCGACTACTAACGTCGCGCCTTCTTCAACGCCTTTGGCAATGTAGCCTTTGACTTTCTCAAGATGTTCTTTGCTAATCAAAGGGCCCATATCAAGGCCTTTATTTGAACCATCGCCGATTTTTAGCGCTTTCGTTTTTTCTGCTAGCTTCGCTACCAGCTCATCAGCGATATCACCTACTGCGAGCGCAACCGAGATAGCCATACAGCGTTCACCGGCTGAACCATAAGCTGCGCCAATCAGGGCGTTTACTGCACCGTCAATGTCTGCATCGGGCATCACAATCATATGGTTTTTCGCGCCACCTAGAGCTTGCACCCGTTTGCCATTCGCTGAAGCCGTCGAGTAAATATATTCAGCAATTGGTGTCGAGCCAACAAAGCTAACTGCTTGTATATCTTTATGGGTAAGCAGAACGTCTACTGCCTCTTTGTCGCCATTCACCACGTTTAGAACGCCATCAGGAAGACCCGCTTCTTTCATCCATTCAGCCATCAGCATACTGGCAGTTGGATTCTTTTCAGAAGGCTTCATTACTACGGTGTTACCGCACGCGATGGCGACTGGCCACATCCACATTGGAACCATGGCCGGGAAGTTAAATGGGGTGATGCCTGCTACGACACCGAGAGGTTGGCTGGTACTCCATGCATCAATACCGCCACCTACTTGTTCTGTAAACTCGCCTTTGAGAGCAGAAGGAATACCGCAAGCGAATTCAACGACTTCAAGACCGCGAGTGATTTCGCCCAATGCGTCTTCGTATACTTTTCCGTGCTGTGCAGTAATTACGGCTGCCAGCTCGTCACGACGTTCATCAACAATTGCTTTGAACTTGAAAAGGATCCGTGCGCGGCTAAGCGGCGTTGTTTGAGACCAAGTTTCGAAGGTCTTCTGCGCAATCGCGATGGCGCTTTCTACCTCAGTGGCTGAGGCAAGGGATACTTCGGCAATTTGCTCACCGGTAGCAGGATTGAATACGTTATGAGAGCGCGCACTTGGGCCAGTTTCTTGACCATTTACGTAGTGATTAATAGTAGTCATAGTTAACCTAATGTTTAAGAAATTCTTGTTTAGCTCACCCTTAATAGAGTGACTTGATCGCGGAACGCATTGAGTGCATTAACTGATCGATATCTGATTCAGAGATGATCAAGGGTGGAGACATCGCAATAATATCGCCAGTACAACGCACTAGCGCATCGTGCTTCCAGTAACATTCGTTAAAAACTTTGAAGCCTCGTTCGCCCATTTTTGCACTGGACTTAAATTCAACTGCACCAACCAGCCCAAGGTTTCGAATGTCCTTGACGACATCAAACTCTTTCAAGCTATGAAGAGCATCCTGCCAGTACGACTCAAGCGCGATCGCTTTTTCAAACAGGTTCTCTTTTTCATAGACTTCCAGTGTAGCGATAGCCGCCGCCGCTGCAACCGGATGGCCGGAATACGTATAACCGTGGAATAACTCAATAACTTCTTCTGGCCCTTGCATGAACGCATTGTGGATTTCGCCAGAAACAAACACCGCCCCCATGGGAATTGCGCCGTTAGTTAGACCTTTCGCCGAAGTGATAATGTCGGGTGTTACGCCGAAGCGCTCTGCTGCAAACGCTTTACCGATTCTTCCGTAACCGGTTATCACTTCATCAAAAATAAGAATGATGTCGTTTTCTTTCGTAATCTTGCGTAGACGCTCCAAGTAACCTTTTGGCGGCATCCAAACGCCGCCACTACCAACAACAGGTTCAATGATCACGGCGGCGATTGTGTCACCATGTAGTGCGATCATGTTGTTCAACTCATCTGCAAGCTCTTCACCGTGATCTGGTTGGCCCTTGGTAAATTCGCTACCAGCAACCCAGGCATGTTTGAGGTGATCGACACCGGACAACAAGCTACCAAAAGCTTTACGGTTATTGCCTAGGCCGCCAACTGAGATACCCCCAAAGTTTGTGCCGTGGTAACCCTTTTCTCTTCCGACGAGACGGGTTTTGTGGGCATTCCCTTTTGCTCGATGGTAAGCAAGAGCGATTTTTAGTGCAGTGTCGGCCGACTCTGATCCCGAATTGGTAAAGAATACGTGATCCAGACCATCCGGGGTGTGTTGCACAAGTTTTTGAGCTAACTCAAAAGGAAGAGGGTGCCCCATCTGGAATGTTGGCGCGAAATCAAGCTGTTGAATTTGCTTGCTAACGGCTTCCGTAATTTCCGTACGAGCGTGTCCTGCATTGGTACACCAAAGACCCGCTGTGCCGTCCAGTATTTTTCGTCCGTCTTCTGTTGTGTAGTGCATTCCTTTCGCGCCAACAAGTACTCGAGGAGCAGATTTATACTGACGGTTTGCTGTAAATGGCATCCAGAAAGCGTCTAGGTTTGAGTGTTGAGTGGACATAAAAACCTCAAGAACAGAGTGTTTAATTTATTGAACAACGTAAGCGTAGTGTATGTAAAATAAATAAAACATCAAGCCCTGGAATGTTACGTCACTTAAAAAACCATTACATCCCTTCTAAATAAGAGCTTAAGGCGATGATCTCCTACCTATTATTGCCCTTAATAAGAAAATGAAGTTCGTGAAATATCGTTCGATATATTGAAATTTTTACCCTTCAGACGTATCGTTTCGTCTTCGGTTTTATAATTTTCGGGGAATATAGTGCACACAACTAAAGATCTAGCGTACTGGGAGAGCTTGGCAAAGTCGATTTCAATAGAGGGCCGTGCCTTTATTAATGGAGAATACCGCAAAGCGAAAGATGGCGATGAATTTGAGTGTGTAAGTCCGATTGATCGACGCGTTTTAGTCCATGTCGCGTCATGTAAGAAGGAAGATGTTGATTTAGCTGTCGCGTGTGCACGGGAATCATTTGAATCGGGCGTTTGGGCTAATTTGCCGCCAACAGACAGAAAGGCGATTCTACTGAAGTTCGCTGACCTTATAGAAGACGCGATCGATGAGATCGCTTTGCTCGAGACATTGGATATGGGGAAGCCGATTAGCTTCTCGCTAGAGGATGACCTTTCCGGCACATTGCGGGCGATTCGTTGGACAGCAGAGGCAATTGACAAGGTTTATGATGAGCTTGCACCAACACCCAGTGATCAATTGGGTATGGTGACGAAAGAGCCGATTGGTGTCGTTGCCGCAATTGTTCCTTGGAACTTTCCATTGCTGATGGCTGCATGGAAATTCGCACCAGCGCTCGCGATGGGTAACTCGTTTATTCTCAAGCCTTCAGAGAAGTCGCCATTGACCGCGATTCGTATTGCCGAGTTGGCGAAACAGGCAGGTATTCCAGACGGCGTGTTTAACGTGCTTCCGGGCTTTGGACATACCGCGGGCCAAGCGTTGGCAGAACATATGAATGTCGATACATTAGCCTTTACCGGTTCAACTGGAGTGGCGAAGAAGCTAATGGTGTTTGCTGGTGAGTCGAATATGAAGCGGGTTTGGGCCGAGGCTGGCGGAAAATCACCAAACGTTGTTTTTGCTGATGCACCCGACTTGGATGCTGCTGCAGAAGCTGCCGCAGGAGCGATATGCTACAACCAGGGTGAAGTATGCACCGCAGGCTCCCGTCTATTGGTTGAAGATTCCATTGCCGATGAGTTTATGGAAAAAGTTCGTGCTCATATGGCGAGTTGGAAACCGGGTAATCCTCTTGATCCGGAAACGACGGTTGGTGCGATAGTTGACGATGCACAGTTAGAACGAATTTGTTCGTACATTGAGCTGGGTAAAGAGCAGGGCGCTACATTAACAGTGGGTGGTAATAAGCCTGTGGAAATGACGAATGGCTGTTTTGTTGAGCCAACCGTGTTCGAAGGGGTGTCGAATGATATGTCCATTGCGGCAGAGGAAATTTTCGGCCCGGTATTGTCCGTGATTCGATTTACTAATGAAGACGACGCATTGACGATAGCAAACGACTCTATTTATGGTCTTGCGGCCGCTGTTTGGACCAGCAACCTAAGTCGTGCGCATCGGTTTGCGCGAGGTTTGAAAGCCGGTTCTGTATGGGTCAATCAGTATGATGGTGGTGATATGACTGCACCATTTGGCGGATTCAAACAGAGTGGTAATGGCCGAGACAAATCTCTTCATGCGCTCGACAAGTACAGTGAGCTCAAAGCAACTTGGATTAAGCTTTAATTGTTTTTAGTTGCTTGATGAGCAAAAGTTGATGAGTTCAAAGCCTGGCAATGCCAGGCTTGCTTAGTAGCGCTTTGCTATTGTTTTTCTTTTCGTTCCTTCTTACTGCGATATCACCTGGGCTTACTTCTAAGTGTTTAAGTCTCGGAAGGGATAGGTACGCTTAGGTGTCTGAAATTTTTACGACTTTGCTAATCTATCTCAGCATACAGTCTACTTAGGTGTTTGTTTTATATAGCTTACACGTCCTCGGCCTATTTTATGCTTCTCAACAAGAGCTGGCGCTCCCTCAGTGAAACTAGGATGGCCCAAGCCAGCGGAACGTGGTTTGTCTCTCGTTGAAATAGTAAGGATCGAGAGCAAGCCTTCTGGCAACTCCTCCGGTCAAATGGGCTAGAGCGCGAAGTTTAAGACGATTGTAAAATGAAAAAGGCGCTTTTAACGGCGGGTCTGATTTCACTTGCTGGTGCTACACAAGCTGGCACAATCGATTTCGAAGATTTTGGTACAACATACATGACGGGCGGTGGCTCAGGTGTTTGTGCTGGCCAGGGTAACAACGAATGTACAATTGTGGGCAACGAATTTGTTGGTGATGGCATCACGTTGAGCTTTGATGATGTCGCTCCTGTGCATGATAATGCGATCAAGATTGTTCGTGTTGGTTCCCCGACCGACGCGTTTGTCCCAAATGACGCACCAATTCCAGCGGGTGCTTTTGGCGACTTCTTTATGACGACGGAGTTTAACGACAATATTCACTTTTCATTGTCGTTCAATAGCAGCTCTAACGTCTCTTTCGACATTGCGGATATCGACGGCAGCGGCATTAATAACACAGAACTTTTCCAGCTGACTGCATATTTGTCTGGTGGCGGCACGGACATGGTGAGTGTTGATGGGCTGGGTAACATTATAGGTAATAGCGGCCTAACTGACGGTATCGCTGGTGATGCGCTTGTAACAAACTTTATGTTTGCTGGCGTTGATCGTATTGAAGTGCTTGGTACCACGATTGGTGGAACACGCAACATTGGTTTTGGTCTCGACAACATTGAGTTTCAATCGGTTCCAGAGCCAGGCACTCTCGCGTTGTTAGCGGGGGGATTATTTGGATTGGGTGCAGCACGTCGCCGCTCTATCAAAGCATAGTCAGAGCTGAGCCTTCCTATTTAGTTCGCAAATGGGCGAGTGTGATTGCACTTGCCCATTTTTCGCTTCTTCAGAAGTCAGTGATTTCTGATCCCTCAGCAAAAGCCTCATTTCGTTAGTAGAAAAAGTCTGTTGGCTAGAACAGGTCTTTGAATCGGTGATACAGCATTCCCGCTGCAAGCATTGGTGAGCGGAACCTTGGGCCTCCGGGAAAGCGCATGTGACTTACCTTTTCAAAAACTTCAATTCGATTGCTTTCGTTATTGATCGTTTCGGCAATTAATCGACCTGACATATGTGTTGCATTTACGCCATGTCCTGAATAGGCCTGCGCATAATATATGTTGTCTTGAAGCCGACCTACTTGAGGTAAACGATTGGCGCCAATTCCAATCATTCCACCCCATTGAAAGTCGATTTTTTTATGCGCAAGGTATGGAAACACTTTATCCAGGTTAGGCTTCAGCGCGTCTATGATTGATTTAGGATCTCTACCTGAGTACGTGCACAAACCGCCAAATAAAAGCCGGTTATCTGCAGACAAACGGTAATAGTCAAGATCCACTCTTTGGTCGCATACGGCCATGTCTTGCGGTAGCGCCCGTTGTGCTTCATCTTCTGTGAGCGGTTCGGTTGCGATGACATAGCTGCCAGCCGGTAGCACTTTCGCACTCAGTGTTTTATCCAAGTCTCCGACATAGGCATTTCCGCAGATGACTAGTTGGTCGCAACGGATCTCTGCTTTCTCTGTTTTGACAATGCATTGCGTGCCTTTCTGGATATCTATAACGCGAGAGTTCTCAAAGATTTTTGCACCTAGATTTTCTGCAATCCGAGCTTCGGCAACATTGAGTTTAAGTGGATGAAGGTGGCCGCTACCCATATCAATAAGGCCACCAATGTACTGGTCTGAGCCGACGACCTGATGCATTTCGTCTTTGCTAATGAGACGAGTTTTGTGCGGGTAGTTAATCGAGTCGAGCCACTCTTTGTCTTCAATAAAATCTTTGAGGTGTCGAGGTTTAGTGGCAAGGTCGCAATAGCCCCATTTAAGATCGCAATCGATTGCGTATTTCTCAACTCGCTGCTTCACAATATCGACTGCTTCAAAGCCCATGTCATCAATCGCTTTGATGCCCTCGGTGCCGATTTGATTCTTGAATTGATCTAGGCCGTGACCAATGCCGCGGATTAACTGCCCGCCATTGCGTCCTGAGGCGCCCCATCCAATGCGATACGCTTCGACCAAAATGACATTGATACCGCGCTCTCTCAATTCCAAAGCAGTGCTTGCGCCACTGAAACCGCCCCCGATAATACAAACCTGAGTAGAAAGCGCCCCCTTTGCTTGTGGGAAGCCCTCTTTGTCAGTCAGACTTGCTTCATAATAAGAGGGTGGATAGGTACGGGAGTGTGTGGAAGGGTTGAGCATGACTAATACCTTAAATACAGAATCAACTGTTTGATATATTAAGCGAGCGTGTGGGATAATGCACGACCATAAACCATAATTAAGCACGGAAGTAGCTATGGATGTAGGTCAGAGATTGCGCGAAGTGCGCAAAAAAACAGGCATATCTCAAAGAGAGCTTGCGAAAAGAGCCGGGGTTACAAACTCCACCATTTCCATGATTGAAAAGAACAGTGTTAGCCCAAGTGTAAGTTCACTTAAAAAAGTGCTGTCTGGCCTCCCTATGTCTCTGATGGAGTTTTTCGACTCGGAAGATTCTGCAAAAGTAGAGACGCCTGTTGTTTATCCTGCAGGCGAATTATTGGACTCATCAGTGAATGAGATCGAATGGAAATTAGTGGGTAAATCTTTTCCGAACAGACAGATGTCTTTCCTGGTTGAGCGTCTCCCTCCGGGCTCGGATACTGGTGGTGATATGTATGTACACGAAGGCGAAGAAGCCGGTTATGTTCTGGAGGGTCAGTTTGAGCTGACCGTCGACGGAGAGGTTTTTATCATTGGGCCGGGTGAGGGGTATTATTTTGACTCGAGAAGGGAGCATCGTTTTCGCAACCCCTTCGACGAAGACTGCCGCATTGTTTCCTGCACGACGCCGGCAGATTTCTAATTTTTCTGTCCGTCTTGAATGAAACTGTTTAGCAGGAAACTTGGCCCAGAAGAATCACTAAACCATGTGGTGATACTCCATGGTTTGTTTGCTGCATCGGACAATCTTCTGACGCTTGGGAAAGGACTGTCCGAGCAGTTCCGGGTTCACCTTTTGGATTTGCGCAATCACGGGCAATCTCCTCACTCGTCTCTGCTTGACTACGACGTCATGGCTAAAGATGTTATTGATTATTTGGACGACCAAAACATCAAACAGGCTGCGTTGATTGGCCATTCTATGGGCGGTAAAACGGCGATGCAGGTTGCATTGATGTATCCAGAGCGAGTCGAGGCGCTAATTGTTGCCGATATTGCGCCCGTGCAGTATTCACCAGGCCACGAACAGATACTCAGGGGCTTGGCGGAGCTAGCCGAGAGTCCGGTTGGTTCAAGGCAGGCTGCAGATGAAGCGTTGTCAAAATGGATCGAGGACTGGGGTGTTAGGCAGTTTCTTATTAAGAGTTTACGTCGAGCTGATGATGGAGACTCAGGATTGGTATGGCGATTTAACTTTGAAGCCATCAAAGCCAATTATACGAATATTCTAGCGGCACCGCATGGTGGTCGTTATGAAAAAAATGTGTTGTTCATTTCTGGCGCTCGCTCTGATTACATCCTTCCAGAGCATAAAGCGAAAACTCAAAAGCTCTTTCCAAAAGCACAACTGAAAATCATCCCCGAAACCTCCCATTGGTTGCACGCTGAAAAACCTGAAGTCTTTAACGCAATGTGTGTTCGCTTTCTCCAGCAGTCATTTATTTCACAATAGTTCCCACTAAATTTCTGCTGCACGTTAATAATGCGCTAGGCTGAAATTATGCGATATTCTGACGCACTGCATGCAGTTGTAAAACAATGTGAAATAGCACAAACTGCTTGTGTCGCTAATGATAACGCGAAGTCCAGATTCGTTTGGAATGATAAAAAAAAAGCGAGACGTGGTGGCATCAAATTTGTATGAAGAGCAAGCATCAGTGCATGCGTCAGCTTTTCGTTGTTGCTTTTAGGTGCGCTGCGACATCCTTTTACGGATACACAACAAAAACTTAGGAGAACACGAATGTTGAAATTCTCTTCAATAATGGCTGCTGGTTTAGCAGTGGGGTTATCTTTCGGTGCTACAGCAGGTACATTGGAAGACGTTAAAAAGCGCGGTACGTTGTCTTGTGGCGTGAGTACCGGCCTTGCAGGCTTTTCTCAAAAAGATGAGAAAGGTGAGTGGAGCGGTCTTGATGTAGACGTATGTAAGGCCGTTGCTGCAGCTGTCCTAGGCGATGCAAGCAAAGTTCAATATAAGCCTTTGACTGCAAAAGAACGTTTCACTGCGCTTCAGTCTGGTGAAATTGATCTCCTTTCTCGTAACACAACTTGGACACATACTCGTGATACTTCGCTTGGTTTAAACTTCGCGGGTGTTAACTACTATGATGGCCAAGGCTTCATGGTTTCCAAAAAGCTGGGTGTTAAAAGTGCTTTAGAGCTTGATGGCGCTGCAGCATGTATTCAAGCTGGTACAACGACAGAGTTGAACCTTGCTGACTACTTCCGTGCGAACGGTATGAAATATACCGCGGTTACCTTTGATACATCTGATCAAACTCGTGCAGGTTTCGAAAGCGGCCGTTGTGACGTTCTAACTTCTGACCAATCTCAACTTTATGCAATTCGTATTGGTTTGAAAGATCCGGATTCTGCAATGGTACTTCCTGAAGTAATTTCAAAAGAGCCATTAGGCCCAGTTGTTCGTCAAGGTGACGACGAGTGGTTCAACATTGCTAAATGGTCTTTGGTGGCAATGATTGAAGCAGAGTTTTTGGGTGTAGATTCATCCAACGCTGCTGACTTAAAAGAGAACGGTAAGCCTTCACAAAAGCGTCTTCTGGGTACAGAAGGTGATGCGGGTGAAAAGCTTGGCCTAAGCGCTGACTGGGCATACAACATTGTTTCTCAAGTTGGCAACTACGGCGAATCTTTCGAGCGTAATGTTGGTATGGGTTCTCCATTGAAGATTGCTCGTGGTATCAACGAGCAGTGGAACAAGGGCGGTTTCCTATACTCTCCACCAATTCGTTAATTCGAATTGCTTAGCATAAGGGGCTTTTGTAGCCCCTTTTGCCGTTTCAAAAATTCTTCAACAATGATTTAGGGTAGAAACATGTCCGAAGAACAAATAGCTAGAGCGAGCTCTTCCTCAGGCTCAATGCTCAATAACCCTCAGGTTAGATCCGTTATCTATCAGGCGCTTTTGCTTTTAGGTCTCGGCTACTTCTTCTACTCGATTGTCTCGAATGCGCTTACAAATATGGAAGCGCGAGGTATCAAAAGCGGTTTTGACTTCCTAACGACCGCTGCGGGTTTTGATATCTTAATGACCCTAGTGCCGTATTCGGCAACCTCAAGCTATGCCATGACGTTCGTGGTTGGTTTGCTCAATACGATCTTAGTCTCAATCATAGGTATATTCCTTGCCACTATGATCGGTTTTGTTGTCGGCGTCGCGTATTTTTCTCAAAACTGGTTGATTAAACGTCTGTCAGTAATTTACGTAGAAACTTTCCGTAATATTCCTCTTTTGTTGCAAGTTTTCTTTTGGTATTTCGCCGTCCTCGCCTCTTTACCAAGCGCGCGTGAGAGTATGAGCTTGGGTGAGATGATTTTCCTTAACGTTCGCGGTCTGTACTTGCCTGACTTGATAGGTGGGCCTGGCAGTTCTGTCGTTTATGGATCGATCGCGGTCGCCATTGCTGCAATCATTGTCCTCAAAAAGTGGGCGAAAAAACGTCAAGACGAGACGGGAGAGCAGTTCCCGGTCTTTTTAACCAGTTTGGGCATATTGTTCGGACTGCCACTTGTCACCTTATTTATTATGGGCGTCCCTTTTACTTGGGAGTTTCCCGAGCTCAAAGGTTTTAACTTTCGCGGTGGTATCACTGTTATTCCTGAGTTGATGGCGCTTGTTATTGCATTAGCTGTTTATACCGGTGCATTTATTGCTGAGGCCGTTCGGGCCGGTGTGCAATCGGTACCTCATGGCCAAACAGAGGCCGCTCGGAGTCTTGGGTTGCGAGAGAGCAGAATCATGTCTTTGATCATCGTACCGCAGGCGATGCGCGTCATTGTTCCTTTGCTCAATTCCGAATATCAAAGCTTGGTTAAAAACTCGACCTTGGCAACGGCAATTGGCTACCCAGATTTATTCACCGTATTTGTTGGTACCTCGTTAAACCAGACAGGCCAGGCAATCGAAATTGTCTTCATGACCATGGCAGTGTACTTCGTTATTAACATGACGATTTCTTTCATAATGAACCGATTCAACGAAAGTGTTGCACTGGTAGAACGGAAATAAGGAGCGAGTGATGAGAGAGTTTAAACCACAACCCGCCCAACCCGCACCGGTCGCTGCACGAGGTGTCATCGGTTGGATTAGAGAGAATCTTTTCCCGGATATTCATAATTCGATCGCAACATTGGTCATCATTGGTTTATTGGCTTCGGTTATTCCTGGCATGATTAGCTGGTTATTTATTGAGGCTAACTGGGTTGGTACCACGCAAGCAGATTGTACGAATGACCAAGGGGCGTGTTGGGTCTTTGTTTCGGCTTGGATGCAACAATTTATGTATGGCTCATACCCAACTGAGGAGCTTTGGCGAATCAACATGGGCATAATTGCATTGGGTTTGGTCATTGCCGCGCCTTACCTACTGCCAACGCGTTTGCGTAATACGGTAGGGGTGCCATTGTTTCTCGTATTCCCTTTTATTGGAGCCGCATTTTTGGATGGGCGGTTGTTTGGGCTTGAGTTCGTAAGTACCGATTATTGGGGTGGTTTCTCGCTGAACATATTTCTTGCGGCGGCGAGTATCATTATTGCATTCCCTTTAAGCTTTTTATGGGCGTTGGGTCGTCGCTCCGATATGCCTTTTATTCGCAGCGTATGCGTTATTTTGATCGAGTTTTTTCGGGGTGTTCCTGTGCTGGCGCTCTTCTTTATGGGCTCGGTTATGTTGCCGCTTTTTTTCCCAGAGGGCACGAATGTCGACAAATTGTTGCGAGTTTGGATCGTACTTATTCTGTTTATGTCAGGATATATGGCAGAAGTATTCCGAGGCGGGTTTCAGGCGATTCCTGAAGGGCAATACGAAGCCGCAGATTCTCTTGGCTTGAGTTATTGGCAAAAGACATTACTCATTATTTTTCCTCAAGTGATCAAAGTGTCCATGCCCAACATCCTTGCGACCTTTATCATGCTCTTCAAGAACACAACATTCTTGTTGATCATCGGTATCTTTGAGATTTTGAGCACAACTCAAACGGCCTTGACCAATTCAAATTGGTTGGGTGGTCATGCACCGGAAGGTTATATATTTGTAGCGCTTGTTTTTTGGTGTTGCTGCTTTGGCATGTCGATGATCAGTGCCAATATTGAGAAAAAACTAGATACAAGTCACCGGAACTAAGCAACGGAGTTATTCATGACGACTGAAAATACACAGCATAAAGTTGAGACCGCTTCTTCCGGCGAATCGGTTATAGAAATTAAGGATCTCAACAAATGGTACGGCAACTTCCATGTACTCAAGAACATTAATCTTGATGTGAAGAAAGGCGAGCGTATTGTTATTTGTGGACCTTCTGGCTCTGGTAAGTCAACGATGATTCGTTGTATCAACAGGCTAGAGGAGTTTCAAAAAGGTTCTCTTGTTGTTAACGGCATCGAAATGATTGAAGACGTTAAGAACATTGAGAATATACGTCGAGAAGTTGGGATGGTATTCCAGCACTTTAATCTGTTTCCACACTTGACGATTTTAGAGAATCTTACCCTTGGTCCAATCTGGGTGCAAAAGAAACCGAAAGAAGAAGCAGAAGAGACCGCAATGAAGTATCTTCATCGGGTGAAGATTCCTGACCAAGCAAATAAATTCCCCGGTCAACTTTCTGGTGGTCAGCAGCAGCGTGTAGCGATCGCACGCTCATTGTGTATGAACCCCCAAATCATGCTGTTTGACGAGCCTACTTCAGCTCTTGATCCTGAGATGATTAAGGAAGTACTTGATGTTATGGTTGAGCTTGCTGAAGAGGGAATGACCATGCTCTGTGTGACGCATGAGATGGGATTTGCCAAGAAAGTGGCTGATAGAGTGATCTTTATGGACGGAGGAGAGATTGTTGAACAGAACACCCCAGATGTGTTCTTCGATCATCCAGAGACAGATCGGCTTCAGCTATTCCTCAGCCAAATATTGGCGCATTAATCAGTAGATAGTTGGAATGAAAAAAGGCGGTGTTGCATAAGCAACACCGCCTTTTTTGTATGCCTTGCGAACGCTAGGCTTTTATTGCTGCAATTTCTGATGCGTTAGTATCGAATTTACGCTGCGCGATAATGCGTTTTGTTTCTTTATCAAGAAACATACTCAAGGTGTATGTGATGCCGAATAGAACAGAGAGAGCAGCTAGTAGAAACGCTACATGTACTTCAATAATCATGTATACCACCTTGATATTAAACAGTCTTTTAAAACGATCGTTTGAATTTGAGCGTATCTTACAGCGGGAACATAATCTGGTCAATATTTAACCGTTTGGTCAGGCGGTATTTTTAACTATTTGATAACTTAAGCTTGGCCCTCTGCAGCTCTTCAGGCGTATTGACGTTTACTAGCGTGCTCGTATCAGGCACCGAGATCCAATCCGCTTCGTTTTTTTCAAACCAACGAATGAGCTTGTGCTTCCCGTGCTCAATGTGATGTGCAATTGAGTCGAGACAGGCACGAGGTAGGCAGCAATGTAATGGGTGCTTAAAGTTCTCGCACTGGAGAGCAATGGGTCTTAAAGATGAGCCGCTAAGTTGTTGCTCAACCGCGCGTTGACCAAGCGCGTTGATCAATGGCTCGTTAATGAAGGGTGTATCACAGGGGACGACAAAAAGGATATCGCTATCACTATTTGAGAGTAGGGCATGAAGACCCGCTAGTGGGCCGCGAAAGCCAGGATAAGCGTCGTGGCATATGCGTTGAGACAGGAACTTATAGTTCTCAGGATCTTTATTGCTGTTAATCAGTACTTGCCGGTTTACCGCTAATGGCTTTAGCAGGCGAACAGCGGACGAGACCATCACGTTATCAGCTAGGGTAATCAGTGCTTTGTCTTGGCCGCCCATTCGCAGAGATTTGCCACCCGCCAATATACCTGCATCAAAGGTCAGCTTGGCTTGCTCCAGAGACGAAATAAGGGGTTCGAGGGTTATCATTATTTATAAGCGACTAGCTCCAACAAAAAAGGCAGCTCAGATGAGCTGCCTTTTGAAAGCAACATAAACTTTAGAGGTTGCTATCGACGAATGCGGTAAGTTGCGACTTTGACAGTGCGCCAACTTTCGTCGCATCGACATTGCCATTCTTAAACAACATAAGAGTAGGAATTCCTCGAATGTTATATTTTGGCGGTGTTTGATCGTTTTCGTCGATGTTCAGCTTGCAAATCTTTACCTTACCAGCGTAATCGTCAGCAATCTCTTCTAAAACCGGAGCAATCATCTTGCATGGGCCGCACCACTCCGCCCAGTAATCGACGAGTACTGGG
>NZ_LWFT01001304.1:0-830 GCF_001635105.1 Oleiphilus sp. HI0079 | reverse complement strand
TCAGCTGGTTTCGATGGTTTATGTGCCTGAACGCAAAGGCAGCTTTCAAGTCGAGCTCAAAGCAGCCACACGACGCTTTGACCTCATCCCTTATGAAATCAAACCAAACATGGAAGACCTGCTCCGCGAAGTGGCCGCAGGAAACCCCGTGCTCGTATTGCAAAATTTGGGACTCAAAAGCGCTCCAACATGGCATTACGCTGTCGTGGTCGGCTACGACTTACCGAATAAAGAGGTCATTCTTCACAGTGGCATGGAAGCGAACGCGCACTTTCTGATTACAACGTTTGAACGAACATGGCTCGCCCAAAGCGATGGTTGGGGCATGGTCATTTCGGCTGCGAATACGTTTCCTCGCACCGCAGAGCCACTGCCCTATCAAAAGAGCATTGAGTCTTTGGTGAATATCGGAAAAACAGATCTTGCGTTAGATGCATACATTCACGCCGTTGAGCACTGGCCTGAATCTGCTGCCCTCGCTTTTGGCGCAGGCAACCTCTTGTACAATCTGAATGAATATGAAGAGGCAAACCAGTTCTTCTTTCAAGCCACGCAACTCGAACCAAGCAATGCAATTTATTGGAACAACGCCTCATACAGCGCCGCACAACTTGGCTGTTCAAATGCACTCATGGCCGTGGAATGCGCAATCACACTTGATGGTGACAACCCAGCGTTCAAGTCAACCCATAACGAGGTGATCGAGTTATTGAAGCAAAACCCTAAACCATTGATCGATTGTCCGGCCTATTCTTCCTGCCCATAAAACAGCCAAAATGCCGGACAAGTCATTCCTTACGGATCAGATCAGGATATACTCGGCTAATGCT
>NZ_LWFT01001303.1:0-733 GCF_001635105.1 Oleiphilus sp. HI0079 | reverse complement strand
TTTTGTATCCCGTAGTCAGGGCAAGGTGTAGGCTCGTAACGAGATTAATCACCTTACGCTGTTTTTCCTGAGGAGTAATAGACCCGTTTAAGAAGTGTTTTGAGAGTTCGGTGCAGGCGAAGTGGATCGGCTTGCGCAGGCTTTCGAGCATTTTTGATCTTTGGCCTGGCTTACATCCGAGGCGATTTAGCTCGTTGATTGCGGAATATAGCAGTCGAGATGTTTCACCCAGATTCGCCATAGGCAACTCTGCCACCCATGCTTTGATGGCTTCCGGTGTGCCGTCAGCGAAAGATAAATTGCCCAGATTCTGTTCCGGGATTGATAATGATAATTCGAGGTCTGGACCCAACATCTCTGCTGTATTTTCCTATGGTGCCTGTCTTCAATATTGATGCGAAATATGTTCGAGAATCTAAATCGCAAAGTTAACCTATCTACTTATGATAGCAGGGTTTTAGCCGCATGTAGCGGGTCTAACCCTAAACTCTGAAATAAAAAATCAGGCATCTGAATGATTACTCGTTTCAGTGGTTGGATAAGACCCGCTTACTCCCATCGCCGGGTTGCTCTTCAGCGAGTTTAGGTGTCAAAAATCCTGGTAATTGTGCACAGAGTTCTTTGTAGATTTGTTTGGCCTCAGAGCGCGGGAGATCAAAATGCGCAGCTCCCGCCACTTTATCGAGCGTAAATAGGTAGTAGGGCAGAACGCCTTGCGCAAAAAGCTTCTCAG
>NZ_LWFT01001302.1:0-938 GCF_001635105.1 Oleiphilus sp. HI0079 | reverse complement strand
GTACTTTGTCGAGGGCGGCCGAAGCCGAACGGGCAGAACACTTCCTCCTAAAGCAGGCATGGTTGCCATGACCGTAACGAGTTATTTGAAGGATCAACAGAAGCCGATTGCTTTCATTCCGGTTTACTGCGGCTATGAAAAAGTCCTTGAGGGCGGCACCTACATGGGCGAGCTTCGCGGCAATGAAAAGAAAAAAGAGTCTGTTTTTGGATTATTTAAGTCACTGAAAAACCTAAGAAAATCATTCGGAAAAGTCGGTTTGAATTTCGGGGAGCCCATCATACTGGACACATACTTAAGCGACGCCCAAAGCTCCTGGAAAGAAGATATCAAAAGCATCAAAAATCTAGACGAAGAGAAACCAGAGTGGTTCAGCGACGTTGTGAGCAACTTAGCCAAGGAAATCGCCGTTCGCATTAATTCAAGCGCCGCAGTTAACCCCGTCAGCTTAACTGCGACCGTGCTTCTGTCGACTCATCGCCAAGCCATGGATGCCAATGAGCTGGCGCATCTGAACACGTTTTTCGCCGGCTTGCTCCGCAAACTCCCCTATTCAGATCATGTTTCTTTTCCTGAAGGTGATGGCGAGGAGTGGATTCAATATACCGAAGAAATGGGCTTATTGAGCCGTCAGAAAAATGAGCTAGGCGACATCATTACCCTGAGCGATCGAAATGCCGTTTTATTGACCTACAACCGCAATAACACACTCCATCTGTTTGCTGTGCCGGCGTTAATTGCCTGCATTATTCGCAACAACCCAAGCATGAGCAAGGTCGAGATCCATCGTATTTTTCGTTCGGTTTATTCCTACATTAGAGCCGAATTGTTCCTACAGTGGAATAGCTCTGAAATCGACGAGATTTTTGAAGAATGGCTCAATGTTATGGCCGAAAGCCAACTTCTCAAGATTGAAGACAACCATGTCCGCCGCCCTA
>NZ_LWFT01001301.1:0-1141 GCF_001635105.1 Oleiphilus sp. HI0079 | reverse complement strand
TGATCGAGGCCGCCGAATTTAACTTGATGGCAAGTATCGAGCGCTTCTTGAATCAGCGCTTTGACCGCCGAAGAATTAAAGCACTGGAAGGCTTCTACAAAGGCCCTAAAAAGCTAAAAGCTTCCGGCAAAGCCGCGGGCTCGAAAAAGAAAAAGAAAGACAAAAAAGGCGAGAAAACAACCGTCAAGAAGAAAAGCAAGAAAGCCAAGTAAGGCTACTCGTTGCGCGCACCTGCTTGACGGCGCCATTACTACTTACTCAACCAAAGCACGTCGACAATGCCCTTAGTCATTTCAAATTGCGTGGTCATTCCTGACCACGAAATTGAGCTCACAGCGATTCGCGCTCAAGGTGCGGGCGGGCAAAACGTCAATAAAGTCTCGTCTGCAATTCATTTGCGTTTTGATATTCAACACTCTTCTTTGCCCGATTTCTATAAACAAAAACTCCTGACAATGAACGATAGCCGAATCAGCAAAGACGGCGTCTTAATTCTTAAAGCTCAAGAGTTTCGAACTCAGGAAAAGAATCGTCAAGAGGCGCTTAACCGTCTTCAAGAATTGGTTCAAAAAGCAGGCTACGTGCAAAAAGCAAGACGCCCCACCAAGCCATCACGCAACTCGCAGAAAAAACGCATGGATAGGAAAACCAAGCACAGCAGAACGAAAATCTTGCGGGGGCGAGTAGACCACTAGCCCCTGAGCACAAGCCACAGCCGCAGCTATGCTTATTGCGCTTTAGACAGCTCGCCTATCACTAATTGATACAAATGATCCGGCCCATGCTGCTCTAGTGGCTGGCCATTCACAAAAAACGTGGGTGTTTGATTAATCTTAAAAGCCCGAAGATCCGCACCCTCCTGAGCAATCAACTGATCCATTTCCTCAGAATTAAGCATCGCTTTAGCACTGCTCACATTAAGGCCCGCCTGCTCAGCCAACTCCCATGCACGATCAATGTTAGGACTATGGTGAGACGCCCACTCTTGCTGTTGTAGTAACAAGGTCTCCAGAACCGCTTGATATACTTGCTGTTGTCGCGCCGCTTCGAGCAAACGCACGACAGTCTCCGATCCTTGATGGAATGCTGCATAGCGAATCACAAGGCGCACATCATCAGGGTGGCGCTTCAAAATCTCTTT
>NZ_LWFT01001300.1:0-989 GCF_001635105.1 Oleiphilus sp. HI0079 | reverse complement strand
GTGGATGGGAAAATGGACTCTATGGGGTTAGAGTGTGATTCATTACCTCAAAAACAAAAGCAGGAGATTGAAAATTTAAGACATGCGTTTCAGAAGAAATACTCTCAATCAAAGGTACCAAATACCTCGATCGAATTCCCTGATGACGACAAAAATGACGTTATTTGTGTTTCGAAAATTAACGCGAATCCCAAAACTGCCAGCTATGACGCCAATATAAAGATCTCGAATGCCGACGTCATTGGTATAAATCGCTCTGAAGAAACGTTGGGCGTTATGACCCAAGAAGGGACAGTTCTTCCGTTACAGTTCTATAGTGCTCGCGCGTCTGAAGCGTTCTTCGGGACCCTCCTCGGAGGGGTGGTCGTTAGTGCCGACGTTCAGAAGGCGACAAATAGCGGAAACGGGAAAGTGGAGCATCTTATACTTTCGGCACAAATCACGTTGCCGACTGGAGAGACACTAACGCTGTAATTATGATGGAGAGCGCAAAGCTGTTTCGAACTATGCCTTTCGTTCGATGCATCACAAACCCAAGATGCGTATCTGGCGATACAGGGTCGCCGTCTTTATTTCGGAATTTAAAAGGGTCTTGCTGGATGTTCTCGTCTATTGATAATGCATATTCTTTAAGTAAGGTGCTCGCATCTAAATCAAACGCTTTCGCGGGATAGATTTTTATTTGCCCCGGTTCTATCTTTAGAAACTTCAACAAGCCAACGATACTTGTTATCTCTTCCTCAGTTTTTCCAAATATATGTCCTCTCAGACTGACTCGATCAGCAAACGACGATAAATCGAATTCTAGATTTATGAGATCGTCGATTGGTGCATTCTCAGAAAAGTTGATCATCGACGCCCAGGCGGCTGGTCTAATACTGTTGAGATAGTCTTTTAATGGCTCCTCGGATTGAGGGAAACGCTTGGTTGCGATGGCTCGAAGCGCTTGGTGCAAATGCTCAATTCTGGTGATATCTAGCTCTAATTGT
>NZ_LWFT01001299.1:0-720 GCF_001635105.1 Oleiphilus sp. HI0079 | reverse complement strand
CCGATCGCGAGGTTAACGATCGCGTTTACTACCAACTAGCAAAGACCTATGACTTAAAAGGCGAGGTCGACAACTACCTTTCAACGCTCACGATACTAGTGGGTACTTTCCCGAAGTCAAAATACACGGCGGAAGCACAGTTCCGAAGAGGCGAAATCTTGTTTAGCGCTGAAGACTATGTTGGTGCCGAACAGGCTTTTGAAGCCACTGTTGCAGTGGGTAATAGTTCATTCTTGGCGAATGCGCATTATATGAAAGGCTGGAGCGAATTTAAGCAAACACGATACAACGACGCGCTGTTATCCTTCGTCGATGTACTCGATCTTGTGATGCCGGATAGCCTAAAAGTGGGTGAGGTAGAGCAGCGAAGCCAAACCATGGTTGAAGATTTGTTTCGCGTAATGGGGTTGTCACTATCGTATTTAGGTGGCGCTGACGCCCTAGAAAACCTCTTTAATGTTGCCGGCCACCGAAGTTACGAGATCGTCGTCTACGACCGCTATAGTGATTTGTTAATCAGTAAAGAACAGTACAGCGACGCGCTTTCTGTTTATCGCCGTTTCATTACCTTACACCCTCTGAATCTTAATGCGCCTCGCTATCAAGCCAACATTATCGGGACACTCGAAAAAGCAGGCTTTAAAGCCGAAATCTTTGAAGAGAAGGTTCGCTTTGTTGATGTATATGGAATAGGTAGTGCGTTTTGGTTAGTCAACAAAG
>NZ_LWFT01001298.1:0-966 GCF_001635105.1 Oleiphilus sp. HI0079 | reverse complement strand
ATGAGGATAAGGCCTATAAGAGCGAACAGATTGATCTCGGTAATGTTGACGAGAACGGCCAGCGCTGGGGCTTCAATATTGAGCAGGACTGGAAGCTTGATACCTTGTACACCGACACCATCGGTTACTTGAATTACACGCAGATTAGTGATGATGATTATCTCGACGATTTAGATCAAGGCTTGCAGGTAGCGAGTAAGGACATGCTTGATCGCCGCTTCTCTGTCCGGCATATCGGTGAGCGCTATCAGTTTGAGGCGTTGTTTCAACAATATAAATCTTTGAGTTCGAGCACGCTGCCATCTGAGCAGTCGTATCAGCGTTTGCCTGAGTTAAACCTCTCTATTTTTCAGCCGTATAAAACGCTCGATTTAGATTGGGATAGCCAATACGTTTATTTTTATCGTGATCAAGATCAATTGGTTGGAGATGAGCTTGTTCGCGGATCCCGGGCTCGGCATCGGCCGACTGTGTCCGTCCCTTGGCGCAATAGTTTTGCTCATGCAAAACCGAGCGTGAGTGTTGATCACACGGATTACTATTTAGAGGACTGGTCACAAACTGATAAGCATGCAGGCAGAACCATTCCGGTGTTTGAATTTGATGCAGGAATGGCGTTCGATCGAACGCCAACCCTTTTGCCAGAAAGCTACACGAATAGTCTCGAGCCTCGGCTTTACTATGTTTATAGCGATTATGTGGATCAAAGTGATTTGCCCAATTTTGATTCGTCTATCCCGAGTTTTAATTACGATAATTTGTTTCGTGCAAACCGTTTTACCGGGGGAGACCGAATTAGTGATGAAAACCGCCTCACTTTGAGTGTGACAAGTCGCTATACCGATTGGGATAGAGGGCTCGACGTCGTCAGCCTGAGCCTGGGACAAGTTAGCCAGTTTGAGAGGCGAAAAGTAACGTCAGGCCAGAATCAATCTATATTGGATGGCGAGTCGATGCTCGCCTCTG
>NZ_LWFT01001297.1:0-890 GCF_001635105.1 Oleiphilus sp. HI0079 | reverse complement strand
CACATCGGTCAAAGTGACGGCGCAATCGAGACAATACGCCAAAAGCTAGGAGCAAAGATTCTCGGTGTCACCTGTCACAACTCACTTGAATTGGCGAGTCAGGCTATTGATCAAGGCGCTGATTACTGCGCTTTTGGCGCAATGTTTCCATCACCGACCAAGCCCTCAGCAAAGCCGTGCTCACTTGCCACTTTGCAAGAGGCGAGTAAACTGCCGGTACCAATTTGTGCCATCGGCGGCATCAACACTGAAAACGCTCTACAAGTGCGTCATCACGGAGCAACCATGCTGGCCGTCATTTCGGGCGTGTTCGGGCAACCATCTATTCGTGCAAGCGCTCGGGCGTTTGCCTCACTTTATTAATATTGGAGTAAGACATGTCTCGTTCTGAGGACCTTTTTCTTGATGCACAAACCGTTATTCCTGGGGGCGTAAACTCGCCAGTACGTGCTTTTAAAGGTGTTGGCGGCAGCCCGCTATTCTTCGAAAAGGGCGAAGGCCCGTACTTGTTCGATGCCGATGAAAAACGCTACATCGATTATGTTGGGTCATGGGGTCCGATGATTACCGGTCACGCGAATAAAAGCGTTGTAGATGCGGTTCAAAAGCAATTGATACAAGGCTTGGGGTACGGTGCACCAACAGAGCTCGAAACACGCATGGCAAAGAAAGTATGCTCGTTGGTGCCATCAATAGAAAAGGTTCGCATGGTGAGCTCAGGTACCGAAGCAACGATGAGTGCAATTCGTCTTGCGCGCGGTTTCACCGGGCGAGACAAAATTGTTAAATTTGAGGGTTGTTATCATGGCCACTCAGACTCACTGCTCGTTAAAGCAGGTTCTGGCGCACTGACTCTTGGGGTTCCTAACTCCCCAGGCGTCCCGGCAAGT
>NZ_LWFT01001296.1:0-838 GCF_001635105.1 Oleiphilus sp. HI0079 | reverse complement strand
CCGCTGCTATCCGTTCATATTCCCAGATTCGTGCTTTACAACTGAGCAAGAAAGGGCTTGAAAGTATCATCAGGGCGTCGAAAGAGCTACTTTACTTGCGAGGATACAAAGAGTTCGCCGACGGCGTTATTACGCAACTCACGGCATTATTTAATCTACCTGCAGAAGGCTTGGTTTGCGTCAAAGGGTATCCCGGCGAGCACGAGTCGAACGATGAGCTACAGGTGATAGCGGGCGCAGGGAGGTTTAGGGAGTACATCCTCAAACCGGTCGCTGATATTGCCTTGCCTCACGTGGTGAAATTGATTAAAGAAACCGCGGTGAGCAAACACCATATCTTTAAAGATAACCTGAGCTGTTTGTATTTTCGTACGCCTGACCAAGTCGAAATGATTGTTTATTTGGCAGAGCAGTTGAATGATCGGCCCAATGACATGAGTTTATTGGAGCTGTTTTCAACCAATATCGTCGCCAGTATCGATAATGTGACCTTGCTTGAGCAGCGTCATGAGTATGCTTATCGTGACCAATTGTTAGGGGTGCCTAATCGCCTGTCTTTTCTGCAATCGATTGAGAGTCACTTGCAGAACCAAACCCCTGATCTACAGATTATCCTTATTGATATTGATCAGTTTGGCGCCATCAATGACACCATCGGAACAGAGAATGGGGATATTTTACTTCAACACGTGTCCGACCGGTTACAAGCGGCGCATCATGAGCAGCTAGTAGCTCGAGTATCGGGTGATACTTTCGGGATTCTAGGGCGAATGGATGAGCTATCCCACGACACAATTGCGGGTAGTTTCGAAGAGCCTTTTTATATTCAGGGCTCGGC
>NZ_LWFT01001295.1:0-355 GCF_001635105.1 Oleiphilus sp. HI0079 | reverse complement strand
GTTTTAGGGTTGCGCCCAACTCTTGGAGAACGGTAATGAAGAGAGAAACTACCAAACCCACGAATTTCAATTCGTTGACCTGTTGCTAAAGTTTCTGACATCAAATCGATAATCGTTTTTACTGCGAGCTCGACATCCTTTACCGACAATTGCGTCTGTTTCGATGCAATAATCTCTACCAGTTCGGACCTAGTCATTGATTTTCCTTAAAAAATAGCCTCATTTTCAGTTTAGACAAGGAAAAACAAAAAACAAAAAAAAACGGGCCTATGGCCCGTTTTTTTGATTATTTTACAAGCAGTTACTGGTTTTGCATCTGCTCTTTGATCAAATCACCGATCGTAGTCGGACCTGA
>NZ_LWFT01001294.1:0-11256 GCF_001635105.1 Oleiphilus sp. HI0079 | reverse complement strand
TTAGAAACACCTCACTACGAAGTTGTGCGTGTTCGTGATGACGAGTATGGTGCAATCGAAGACACGCCAAGCTATGCAATCGAAGGCAATCGTCCAGAAAACGAGGTTGCGTCTAACACTCCGACAAGAGAAGTTGTGCGTGAAGAAGCGGCCGTAAAAACGCTCACGCCACCACCTCAAGCGCCAGCCCCAGCAGCTCCCGCAGCACCAGAAGCAGAAGCCGGCGGCCTATTCAAAAAGATCGCGTCTAAAATTGCGACCATGTTCACACCTGAAGAGAGCGCGAAGGAAGAAGAAGTTAAACCTGCTCCTAGAGCGAACCAACGTCACTCAGGGGGCAATCGTCAGACCAACGCTAAGCGAACCAAGCGAAGTGATGAGCGCGGCGGACAGCAGAATCGCTCGCGCAGAGATCGCAGTGATGACAATCGCGGTGAACGCTCGACTAAGCGCCAATCGGACAATCCTAGATCAAAAGATCGTTCGAACGATCGTTCTGATGATTCAGGGTCGCGCAACAGCCGCAATAATCGCAACAAGCCAAGTTCGCAAAATCAAAAGAATGATAATGCGAACAGAAATACTTCGGGAGACAGCGCTAACAAGCGGCCTCGTCGCCAGCGTAATGCAGGGAGCACCAGCCAGAAGTATCAAGAGAAGCCTCGCCCGGAAGCGCTTTCAGAAGAAGAGTTGGCAAAAGTAGCGCCAACTTCAAAAACGGATGATGCAAAAGCAACTCAAGATAACGCTGCACAAAGCTCATCAAATAATTCTGTTGGCCAAGATACTAGCGGTAAAGATGGTAACGGCCGCTCGAATAGTCGCCGCCGCGGTCGTCGTCGCAATCCTGCAAAAGACAGCGCTGTAACCAATGCCTCGTCTGAAAACACTGAAGCAAACATTGCTCAAACGCCAACTCCGGCTTCTGACAAAGAAGCTAAGCAGGAAACGACAGCACAAGCGCCGGCAGTAAAAGAGAGCAAAGCACCGGAAGCAGACGCTCCTACTGCCACGCCGGAAGTGTCGGCCACGGAAGCACAATCAAAAGCGCCGGAAGCTTCTGAGAAACCTGAAGCGGCTAAAGAAGAAACAAAACCAGTAACCACTGACAAGCCGAAGCGTGAGCGTAGACCGCGAGCCAAAGCAAAAACAGAGACGCCTAAAGCGCCTGTAGAGAATGTCGAGGCCGCAAAACCAGCGACCGAGCAATCTGAGCCAGCGCCAGCCAAAGCCGATGTTACAACGCCGGATGTAAAAACTAAGAGCGAGGCTAAAGCTAAGCCAGAGACATCTGCTGATACTGATGCTAATGCTGAGAAAACTGATAAATCGGCCGAACAGCGACGTCGACGTAGACGTAAGCCAGTGACGCAGAAAACAGACAGCTCGAATAGTGAAGCATCGGCGACTGATTCAGCAAAAGCCAGCGAGAAAGCGCAAGAGCCTGCTGCTGAAAAACCGGCTCCTGCGTCGGTTTCTCAACACGCAACAACGTTCAAACCGCAACGCCCCGCGCGTCGCCGCGACCGAAAAGCAGCACAAGACACTTCGGAGACAGCGCCTACTGATAGTAAGGCGACTGAGAGCACCGAACAAGACCAATAAACATATTGGACTTTCTTACAGCCAGAAGTTAGCTTAGGCGCTTCTGGCTTTTTTATTACACGGAATCACTGTATGCCCCTCTCTGAAAACGCTATAGATCAGCTAGAAGAACTCCTGTTCGATGAAAGCCTTAGTGAAGACACTCTAGACTATTTTGGCCTGCATGGTTTGACTACGGCAGCTGTGGTCGGCCCGGTCCAACTGCCTACTGAAGAAATAATGACCATCTGTCTGGCCGATCAAACCCTTAACGATATGGATTATGAGCTAGAGCATTTGGCGGCGTGCATAGAAGCTATCAAAGCTGAGCTTGGCGAGTGCTTGAGTGAAGGCGAGTCGATTTTCTTGCCATTCGAAGATGAAGACGAACTCTACGACGACGCGTTAAACAGTTGGTGCGCTGGTTTCGTCGAAGGCATGTTGGCAAACGAGACACAGTGGTTCAGTAAAGATGAAGAAGTGTCCGCAGAGCTGCTACTACCTTATATGGCACTTTCGGGACTATTCGATAACGAAGACTTTGCCCCCATCATCAACAACAAGAAACTGATGCAACAATTCGAAACCGTTATCTCTGAGCAATTGACTGACGTTTTCTTATTCTTCAACAGCTAACACGCACACGCTATGACCGTCGCATGACAGCGCCCTGACAGAGCTTAGTTGAGCTTAATATGAACGGTCACTTCATTACCTGCATCGTTATAGCTGACCGAGGAACAAAGCGATTCAACAAGCGCAATCCCTCGGCCATACGAACGCTCATCTTGACCGAGCAGTTTGCTCGGCGAGTTTGAATCGTGCGCAAAACCTTTACCGCTGTCAGAAATGGTTAAGCCGAGCAAATCTGGATACCTTAGCGGATCAAAAAAGAGCGTGATCTCAACACGTGCGGAGATTAGCTTCTCTAAGCGCTCTTCACGAAAGGAATAGTACTTAGCAAACCCGTCCGCCCCTCGCTTTAGCTTGGAGTCGAGCCCCAAAACCCCATGCTCTAGCGCATTAGAATAAAGCTCAGTTACGACTGTTGAAATCCGCTCTTGATAAACAGAAAACTCTAAACGCTCTGGTAATAACTTTAATATCTCTCCGACTGGATCTTCTAACTCTCGCAACGCCGCAGCCTCAAGTTGAACGGAGGTCGTCCAAGGAACAGCTACCTTAGATTCGGTTGCAGCAGAATGTGTCGGGGATGATGGTTTAGCAAGCACTTCTACCAGAGACACATCATCTTCTTGGGGTCTTGCACCTGCAAAATCTGCATACTGTCGGAGCAGCTCCTCAAACGCATCTGCGTGATGCTTATTAACTAAATTCTCAACAGTATCTAGTCCAAACATGACACCCTTTGCATTTACAGACTCGGGAATACCGTCCGTCATCATCAACAGAGAATCCCCTTCTTCCGCAGAGATACTCTCCATAGATGGATCAAAGGCGCTGTCATCCAATACGCCCAAAGGTAGATGTCGAGAAGAAACGAGATCAACCTGCTTTTTCGCGCTTTGGAGATGAAAGCAAAGAGGTAAACCTCCCGACCAAATCCTCATTTTGCTACCTGACGCATCAAGCTCAAGCAACAAGGCTGCGCAAAACATCGATCGCGGCAAAAATGCGCGGAGCGAGCGATTCATCTCTCGAATAATTGATGTGGAAGACTTCCCTTTGCGGGTCATGGTAAAGAACACTTGGGACAGAGGGATCGTTCCAATTGCTGCCGCCAAACCATGCCCGGTAATGTCTCCTAAAAAGACATACAGACCACCAAGAGGCTTCTCAGCAGATAGAAGAATATCGCCATTGAACGTTGACTGGCCCACTAAATAGCTGCGGATGCTATCGCTATGCCGAAGGTTCTTCGCTAACGCATGAGAGAGAACGTGGTTTCCTGTCTCATGCTCGCTTTGGAGAGTAGAATGCAAGCGCTCCATCTCAAGACTTTTCTGAATTAACTCGTCTGTAAGCCTTTGAGTTCGAAGATGTGCATTAATTTTCGATTGAAGCAAAGTGGTATTTACAGGCTTTTGCAAAAAGTCATCGCCACCACATTCAAGGCACTTTAGAAGTGACTCCTCATCGGTTTTCGCCGTCAGAAAAATGATCGGGACATGCCTTTCACCAATAAGTTTCTTCAACTCGATGGTAGCCTGATAGCCATCCATCACAGGCATCATCACATCCATCATTACAAGGTCCGGCTCGCTAAGCGTATATTGCTCTATTGCCTGCTCTCCGTTCTCGGCCTCGATACAGCAATACCCCATCTCTTCTAGCGCGGCGATTAACACCAAACGGTTGATCACCTGATCATCAACCACCAACGCTTTCACGCCCACAGCTCCCAAACTGGCTTAACAGAATCTGGCAGAACCTGGATACGTCCCAACTCAGCCCAAGACCACTTTGGAGAATGGAAATCACTGCCAACAGAGCCATGCAAACCAAACCGCTGGCACATATCACCGAGCATTCCGACCTCTCCTGGCTTTTGACCAGAAACAACCACCTCCATTCCATGTCCTCCAAATGACTGGAAATCAGAAATCAATTCTCGGAGCTTGGTTAAGCTAAAATCATACTTGCGAGGATGCGCTATAACGGCCGTAGCATTGGCTTCGGAGATCCAAGACATTGCGGTTTCAAGAGAAGGCCAAATACTTTTCACATCACCTGCTTTTCCTGAACCAAGGTAGAGCTTAAACGCCTCTCCCATCGAACTAACAAGCTCCATGTCCAAAAGAGCCTGTGCAAAATGTGGTCGCCCGGGGATTCCCTCAAAGCTTAGCGCCGTCGCTGCCTCAAGAGTTGGCGGCAAGCCTTTCTTCTGCAATCGTTGACATATTTCTCGGGCGCGACTCAAGCGCAAATCACTCTGATGTTTCTGCACTCTTTTCATGACAGGGCAGTCAAGTGCAAAGTTGTAAGCAAGAATGTGTACCCCAGCTTTGTTCCAAAGACAGGAAATTTCGATCCCAGGAATAAGCTCCATACCCAATTCCTCGGCCTTTCGTGTTGCTTCAGCCAAGCCGGCAATGGTGTCATGATCGGTAAGCGAAAGTCGCTCAACACCTTTACCGTGAGCGCGTTCGACGACATCTGATGGGCTTAAGTCGCCATCAGACATATAACTATGGCAATGCAGGTCAATATTTGAAAATCTCACACTAAAATTCTCGGTCGTAACATCGTATAATCCTGCTCCATTATGATAAGTGAGTGCGTGAACACTCGTTCGTCTTTACGCTTTGCCATTAAAATTGGAAACCAAATGTCGGAAGCTTCCCAAAAAGCGCAGTCAGGAAACTTGTTTCTTGAACTCATTCTATGCGTAATTTTGCCCACGCTCGTTCTGAAATATCTCAGCCCTGAAGACCAGCTGGGCCCCGTCTACGGATTGATCCTTGGTCTTTCCCTGCCTCTGGGCTACGGCGTTTATCAGTTCATAAAGGAAAAGAAGTTTGGCTTCATTCCAGCCCTTGGCTTCATCAGCATATTGCTGACAAGTAGCATAGGTCTCCTTGAGCTAGACAGCAAATACATCGCCATTAAAGAGGCGGCCATTCCGCTCATCATTGGTGTCGGCACGATATTCTCTCTAAGAACCCCCTATCCTTTAGTTAAAACATTCATTTACAACGATAAGATTCTGCAAATTGACAAAGTGAATGCCGCTTTGGAAGAGCACAAATCTGAAGCGCGTTTTGAAGAGGCCCTGCAAACAGCGACCTACATTTTAGCTGGGTCCTTTTTGCTCTCTGCCATCCTAAACTATGTCTTAGCGAAAGTGATCGTGACCAGTCCAAGCGGAACAGCAGAGTTTAACGATCAGCTAGGTACGATGAACCTGTTGAGTTACCCAGTTATTACTATTCCTTGCGTCATCGTAATGATCATCGCGATGATGTACCTATTTAAGAAAATAAAATCGCTTACCGGCTTAGAGCTGGAAGATATCGTCCACAATTGAGAGACTCTATGTACTACGCAATCATATCTACGGATGTCGAAAACAGTTTGGAAAAGCGCAAATCGGCACGGCCCGATCACTTGGCTCGCCTTGAAGTGCTTAAATCAGAAGGGCGTTTACTGATTGCTGGCCCCCATCCAGCTCTAGATAATGAAGATCCGGGCGAGGCAGGCTTTACAGGCAGCTTAGTTGTTGCTGAATTTGACTCTCTTGAAGAGGCGAGCGCATGGGCAGATCAAGATCCTTACATCGCTGCAGGCGTTTACGCTAACGTGATCGTTAAGCCATTTAAAAAAGTACTCCCTTAAAAGCTCACGCTACAGAATTCATACAGGACTTACGCGTCATGAAAAAAATCGCTTTATCATTCATTACCACGATGTTGCTAGCTAGCAGCGTGCTTGCTGAAACAATGTACGTTGACGACACGTTATTGGTACCGCTTCGCAGTGGTGAAGGTACCGGCTTTCGCATCGTGCACAAGGGGCTACCAAGCGGCACAGCACTAGAGATTATCGAAAAGAATACCGAGTCCGGCTACTCATTTGTAAAAACAGCTTCCGGTATTGAGGGGTACTTACCAACGCGCTACCTGTCGCAAGAACCCATCGCTCGCGACAAGCTTGCACGTGCTGAAAAAACACTCGCGACGTTGCGGGCTCAAAACAAAGAACTGTCAGACAAGCTAAGTACGCTGCAAAGCAATTATGAAGAGCTTGAGGGACAGCATTCCAAGGCAAGCAAGTCTCTAAGCGCGAATACCGATGAACTGGCAAGAGTCAAAGCCGTCTCCGCCGATGCTCTTAATCTCGACAGAAGCAATCGTGAATTACGAAACAGTAACGAAGAGCTTCGCAATCAGTTAGAACTACTCGAAGTAGAAAATTCGCGACTAAAAGACAAATCTGAATCCAATATGATGCTGATTGGCGGCGCACTGGTCCTTCTAGGCGTGATTCTGGCGCTCATCATCCCTTTACTCAAACCTACTAAGAAAAACGATAGCTGGGCTTAAAACTCAGCATTAATTTGTAAAATATCGTGGCACGGTGAGACGCAGTAGACACTCCCGTGCCCTACCATCTTTTAATCCACCTTTCATCCTAAATCTTGGCGTATTCTTATTCTGTCTGCTAGATATACAGTGAAAATAAGAGAGGTCAAGCAATATGACTTACGCACAAGAAAGCATTCCTCAACGCGATCATTCGGAGAAGCGAAGCTTCCACCGTATGACACTGAATACAGAAATTGAAATAACCATGACAGAGAGCGGCAAACGTTACCCTGCGTTCTGCTTAAATCTCAGCGGTACAGGCTTGATGTTTCGGGTAAAAGAACAGTTACCTGAAGGAGAGACATGTCGAACCTTAATAAAGTCAGGTACAGACCATACTCAGGATTTAAAAGCGACCCTTAGAATAGTGCGCTGCGCCAGTAATGGTCCGGATGGCTATGTGGTGGGGGCAGAAATCGTCGAGTTTAACTAAGTTCAAACTCGACGATACGGAATTCAGTCTATGGCATTTCCAAAGCTTGTGGCGAAACGATAACGCCATTGTTGTCGGCATAAACATAATGGCCCGGTTTAAACACCACACCGCCAAATTTCACCTCGACATTTAAATCACCCAAACCACGTTTTTCAGTCTTTCGCGGATTACACGCCAACGCTTGCACACCTAATTGCGTTTGACGAATCACATCAACATCACGAATGCAGCCATAAATAATAAGTCCGGCCCAGCCATTGGATGCCGCCTTCTCAGCGAGCATATCACCCAACAAGGCATTTCGCTTAGAGCCACCGCCATCAACGACCATCACCCGACCTTCGCCCGGCAAGCCGACCTGCTCTTTGACAACAGAGTTATCCTCAAAACACTTAACGGTAACGATCTCACCACCAAATGCGTCTATCGCACCAAAGTTGTGGAACATTGGTTCAACAACTTCAACCAAGTCTTCGTATTTATCGCAGAGATCCGGCGTTATAATCTTTTTATCTGTCATAGCTTTATAAATCCTTTACTTCGTCCTTTTTCACATTATCTCTATTCGTCTTCAGCAAGATAGAACCACGTATCAAGCACTGAGTCTGGATTGAGCGAAACGCTATCGATGCCTTTTTTCATTAACCAGCGAGCCAGATCCGGGTGATCTGAAGGGCCCTGCCCACAAATTCCGATATATTTACCTGCTTTATTGCACGCATCAATTGCTTGACCAAGGAGCACTTTAATCGCTTCGTTTCGCTCATCGAACAAATGCGCGATAATGCCTGAGTCTCGATCCAAGCCAAGCGTCAACTGCGTAAGGTCGTTGGAACCAATCGAGAATCCGTCAAAATGCTCCAGGAACTGATCTGCCAAAATTGCGTTGCCTGGCAATTCACACATCATGATCACTCGCAGCCCGTTCTCGCCGCGTTTTAGACCTTGCGATGCGAGCAAATCAATCACCTGCTTCGCTTCGCCAACGGTGCGAACGAATGGAACCATCACTTCCACATTATCGAGTCCCATTTCTTCACGCACGCGTTTGAGGGCCTTACATTCGAGGTAGAAACAATCTCTGAATGTCTCGGAGATATATCGCGATGCTCCTCGGAAACCAAGCATCGGGTTTTCTTCTTCCGGCTCATATAAACTTCCGCCAATCAGATTCGCGTATTCGTTCGACTTAAAATCTGACAATCGAACGATTACTTTCTTTGGATAAAAAGCGGCTGCAAGCGTAGAAATCCCCTCAACCAATTTATCAACATAGAAATCTACTGGAGACTTATAGGCAGCAACACGCTTTGCAACGGTTTCCTGCACCTCCATTGGCAGAGAATCATAGTTGAGCAAAGCTTTTGGATGCACACCGATCATTCTATTGATAATGAATTCGAGCCGAGCAAGACCAACTCCGTCATTAGGGAGAGCACTGAAATCAAAGGCGCGATCAGGGTTACCAACGTTCATCATAATTTTGAACGACAAATCTGGCATCGATTCGACAGAGTTCTCCCGCAGTTCAAAATCCAACAAGCCGTCATAGATAAAGCCCGTATCACCTTCCGCACAGGACACCGTCACATTCGACCCAGAACTGAGCTTCTCCGTCGCATTGCCACAACCGACTACCGCAGGAATACCTAACTCGCGGGCAATGATGGCAGCATGACAGGTACGGCCACCACGATTGGTAACAATCGCAGAAGCGCGCTTCATAACTGGCTCCCAATCTGGGTCCGTCATATCTGTAACGAGCACATCGCCTTCCTGAACCTGATCCATGTCTGACAATCCATCAACAACACGCACCATTCCACTACCGATCTTCTGGCCAATACTGCGGCCTTCAACAAGCACGGTACCTGTCTCTTTCATCAGATAGCGCTCTAGGACTGCACTGCTCGAGCGGCTCTTTACGGTCTCTGGGCGCGCCTGAACGATATAGAGTTTTCCGTCGTCACCGTCTTTTGCCCACTCAATATCCATGGGTCGGCCGTAATGTTTCTCAATAGTGAGAGCTTGTTCGGTGAGCTCATTAATATCTTCATCGGTGATCGAAAAACGAAAACGATCTTCTTTATCCACTTTCACCGTCTCGACAAGCTGACCCGGCTCGCTTGAATAGATCATCTTGCTGGCTTTACTACCTAGGTTGCGACGAAGAATTGCAGGCCGACCGGCTTCAAATGTTGGTTTGTGAACATAAAACTCATCAGGGTTAACCGCCCCCTGAACGACCATTTCGCCCAAGCCATAAGAAGACGTAATAAAGACCGCATCGCGGAAGCCAGATTCGGTATCAAGCGTAAACATCACACCACTTGATGCAGTCTCACTGCGTACCATTTTCTGAATCCCAGCCGACAAAGCGACATCGATATGCGCAAAACCATGGTGAACACGATAAGAAATCGCGCGATCATTAAATAGAGAAGCGAACACCTCTTTAACAGCGTGCTTGACCGCTTCAATACCCGTCACGTTTAAAAACGTTTCTTGCTGACCCGCGAAAGACGCTTCCGGAAGATCTTCAGCCGTTGCGGACGAACGAACGGCCACAGCCATATGATCGTTACCGTCTTGAAGCTGAGCAAATGCATTTTCCAGCTCAGTATCTAACTGCGGGGGAAAGGGAGCATCCATGACCCAAGCACGAATCTCCGCGCCCGTTTCCACTAACTTTTTAACATCATCGACATCAAGCGCATCAAGGCGACTATGAATACGATCTGCCAAACCATCACTTCGCAAAAACTCGTTGAACGCATAGGCGGTGGTTGCAAAGCCCCCCGGCACACGCACACCAGTCGAACCAAGATTCGCGATCATCTCGCCGAGCGAGGCATTTTTGCCACCGACCCGATCAACGTCATTCATCCCAAGTTGGTCAAACCAAACGATATATTCCTGCAAGGCGAAACTCCTCTGAAACGGTACTGCCAGCCGAGAATTCGGCCGACTTAATAAGGTGCGCATAATAACACTTTATGCTAGCTTAATTTAGTAGACATCTTGAATCACTTGTATAAGCAAAACTTAGCAAACTAGCGCATAAATATAACAAGGTATTTATAAATTATGACAGATAAGCGAACAGCTTTTTTTATCTCAGACGGAACAGGGATCACCAGCGAAGCCCTCGGCCTGAGCCTTTTAAAACGCTTCGATACAATTCGATTCGAAAAAGAGACCTTGCCCTACGTAGACTCCGTTGAGAAAGCAAAAGAAGTGGTCGAACGTATCAATCAGCGTGCCGAACTGGATGGCGCGCGCCCTATTGTTTTTGACACACTCGTAGACGATACACTTCGCTCAATCGTTTCGAGCAGCAATGCCTTGCAAATTGACGTGTTTGCGGCATTTTTAGGTCCTCTAACAGAAGAGCTGGGCATTCAACCTGGAGACACTATTGGTCGTGCCCGGATTGGCGAAAGCTCTGACTA
The DNA here is from genome assembly GCF_001635105.1 of Oleiphilus sp. HI0079. NCBI lineage: Bacteria > Pseudomonadati > Pseudomonadota > Gammaproteobacteria > Oceanospirillales > Oleiphilaceae > Oleiphilus > Oleiphilus sp. HI0079. The sequence goes on along the minus strand of NZ_LWFT01001294.1, from coordinate 739 downwards.
TGAATACCGCATGGAAGCGATCAACTATGCACTGCATAATGATGACGGCGCTCGCACGAAACAGTATGACGAAGCGGATGTCATTTTGGTTGGCGTATCTCGAAGTGGTAAGACCCCAACCTGTCTCTACCTCGCTATGCAGTATGGCATTCAGGCTGCGAACTACCCGATTACAGAAGAAGACATCGAAGACCAAAAACTACCTGCACTTTTAAAAAGTTATCGCGGCAAGATTTTTGGTTTGACCATTGAACCTGAGCGCCTGTCTTTGATCCGTAACGAGCGCAAACCAAATTCGCGCTACGCAACGATGAAGCAGTGCAACTACGAAGTAGAAGAGGTGGAATTAATGTACCGCCGCGAACGAATTCCATTTATGAACACAACAGACTATTCCGTTGAAGAAATCGCAACACGTATTATGGTGCAATCGGGATTACAGCGGCGGTGTTGAGTTAGCGTTTTGCCGCTCGAGACATCGCACATGCCTTGCGAAACATTGAATTAGCCGGGTCGGCAAGCGCGTCGCGCTCTGGCCGGTATTGTTCAATATCAATGTAAGGCCGCTGTCCGCTAGCAAGCTCAGCTAATACTCTGCCATACCCCGCACTCATCGCTATCCCCGATCCATTGCAACCGGTACCAACGAAAACACCCGGCACTCGCTCAAGCGCTCTTATGGCGGCACTAGGCACAACCGGCTATACATTAATTGACCAATCAGTACTGACGAGACTAT
>NZ_LWFT01001293.1:0-671 GCF_001635105.1 Oleiphilus sp. HI0079 | reverse complement strand
CTAAGCCTTGTTCCTCCGATCAGCATCTTGGTCATCAAAAAACATACGATTTTAGACAGCCTCACGTCGGCTTTTGACAGCTCTCTGTTCGATCCTCAAACCCTCCCGAGCAACCTCGTTTTTATTTCCGGCCCCTCTAAAACCGCTGACATACAGCAGACTCTTGCTTATGGAGCGCACGGACCAAAGCGACTTATTGTGTTTCTACTAACTTAGGCGGATAATTTTCTGCTTCGCTATTGAGCGGCTTTAGGTAGCGCAAAGAAGATCCGTATTCAATAAGCACAACAAAAACAGAAATTGATAAGGAACTATATGAACATTTCAAAAACTCTAGCGCTTGCATGCGCCTTCTTAGCAGTAGTCATGAGCGGTCACGCATCAGCTGAAGAAAAACACGTTTCTATCACTCAAATCGTCGAACATCCCGCTCTAGACTCCGTTCGTCAGGGTGTAAAAGACGTCCTTGCAGAAGCAGGCTATAGAGAAGGCGAAAACCTTAAGTGGGAGTACCAAAGCGCTCAGGGAAATCCAACAACCGCTGCACAGATTGCCAAAAAATTTGCGGGTAGCAATCCCGATGTTATCGTCGCAATTGCAACGCCGTCCGCACAAGCAATGGTGGCTTCTGCTCGAAGCAGCAATATTATCTTCAGTGCAGTAACAGACCC
>NZ_LWFT01001292.1:0-814 GCF_001635105.1 Oleiphilus sp. HI0079 | reverse complement strand
TCGCAATGACGGCTAACGCCGCAAGCGATGTGCGTGATCGCTGTCTTGAAGTAGGCATGAACGACTTTCTCACTAAGCCCTTTATCATCGAAGATCTACTGCAGTTGATTGAAACCTACTGTAAACCGAGAGATGCGCTGCAACTGGTTCCAGAAGCCATTGATGATATTGCTGCGCTGCTGGATGACGGAGAGGAAACCATCCAACTCATTGATTCGGATAAAGCATTGGCAGTGCTGCATGGTAATCGGCACTTGTACCGTAGAGTTCTAGCTCAGTTTAAGCAGTGCTGTGACGATGGTGTTTACAGTTTGGATTCTCGGCGCATACAGAACAACCGGCGCGACACGATGCGTTTGGTATTTAACGTAAAACGTTTGGCCGAAACCATTGGCGCGTATTATATTTCCAATTTGCTCGCCGAGTTGGAAGGAGCCGTTGAGGTTGATGATCGCGAAGCGATTGAGCGGATTGTTGACAGCTATACAACGGGCATTGAATATGTCGCCCGTGAAATCGAACAAATAGATCTTTCCAAAAACGAATAAAACAGAGCTCGGGTTTTAACGTTTAACTCGATGCTCCAAAACTACGATAAATACTAAAGGAGTATCGTGTGCTGCAAAAAGTATCCCCCTTTCTGGTTCTGATTTTGTCGATGACTGGCGTTGGCCTGATTGAGGTGTCTGTTTCCTGGAGTCTCTATTACTGGTTTGGTTGTTACATCGCTGTGGGTTTGCTGTTCATTATTCAGGCTAAAGACGGCGCTCAACAAAACGCGATTTTACATCATATCTTGCACTGGCTTGGGAGT
>NZ_LWFT01001291.1:0-1334 GCF_001635105.1 Oleiphilus sp. HI0079 | reverse complement strand
AGACTCTTTGGACATTTGTGGACCAGCATCGCCTTTGTGAACTATGGCGGCCCGCTTTGTAACAACGAAAAGGTTGAGGCATCCATTTTTGAGTTCATACAGCAAGTAGCCAAACAAGAGAGCATCAAAAGGCTAGAAGTCCGCGGCCTTTATGAGCGCCCCATTCCAGATAGCTGGAACTGCTCTCAAGACAAGGCCAGCATGTGGCTGCCGCTACCCTCGGACAACAACAGCGACACCTTACTATCAAGCTTTAAGGCAAAGCTTCGCTCACAAATACGCAAAGGCTACACCGATGCCGTCAGTGCAAAAGTCGGTGGGCTAGAGCTCATTGATGATTACTACACCGTATTCGCACGCAACATGCGTGACTTAGGAACGCCTGTTTATAGCAAACGCCTGTTTTCAGAACTACTCAACACACTCGCGAATCAAGCATGGCTGGTACTTATCTATCATCAAGGCAAACCAGCATCGGCGGCGTTTCTCATCAAAACAGGCGACCGAATGGAGATCCCTTGGGCCTCAACCATTCGAGATTACAACCGTTTTGGGCTTAATATGGTGCTGTATTGGGAAGTACTAAAACTAAGCTGCGAGCAAAAATGTGTCGTTTTTGATTTCGGCCGCTCAAGCATTAATGCAACGACATACAAGTTTAAAAAGCAGTGGGGCGCACAGCCGGTTCAGCATTACTGGTATGGTTATGAGCCAGGGGAAGACTCATCGAGCGGCCAACTCCAGGGAACAAGCAAAGCAAGTACAGAAAACCCGAAGTTTAAGATACTCATTGCCTGTTGGAAGCGACTTCCGATATGGTTGAGTAAACTCATTGGCCCTAGTATCGTGAAGTTTATTCCTTGATTGAGCATCCATCGAAACATAGCAGATCTAAATTTTAATGCCGACTAAAAAACAGAACAGATTCGCAACCATAGATGGCTTTAGGGGTTTGGCCGCTCTTGGTGTAGTTCTGTACCATTTTTACGGGAGCCTTAAACCTGCTTTAGATAATGCTCTTCCTTCTTTCATAACCACCCTTTTTTCCTACGGATACTTGGGTGTACCCATTTTTTTCGTGATTAGTGGTTTCGTAATTTCGCATACAGTCGGAAGAACAACAATCACACGAAAATATTTTGGGAACTTCATCCTAAGACGGAGCATCAGGCTAGACTTTACTTACTGGGCATCAATCCTATTAGCCATAATCTTGTTACTCGGTAAAAATCTCTATCTTAACGCCGATGAACCTATCCCTTCTATGGGAAATGTACTTATCCATATGTTCTACTTACAGGACATAACACAAATTCATCCGCTGATCTCAGTCG
>NZ_LWFT01001290.1:0-857 GCF_001635105.1 Oleiphilus sp. HI0079 | reverse complement strand
ATGGGTCAGGGCACTTTTGCCTCTGAGGTAGTTGTTGAAGGCGACAAGGTAAACGTGACTCGCGAGGTTGACGGCGGTCTGATGACGGTCGGTTTGAACCTTCCCGCTGTTGTGACAACAGACTTGCGATTGAACGAGCCGCGCTATGCATCGCTTCCGAATATTATGAAGGCAAAGAAAAAGCCTCTAGATACCAAATCTCCTGCAGATTTCGGTGTGGAATTGAACGCAAGCCTTACTACTTTGAAAGTAGAAGAGCCGCCTAAGCGTTCAGCGGGTATCAAGGTCGCAGACGTTGCTGAGCTTGTTGATAAACTGAAAAACGAAGCGAAGGTGATCTAAATGAGCATTTTAGTTATTGCAGATCATGACAACGGTAGTTTAAAGCCGGTCACTCTTAATGTACTTGCGGCTGCAGCTGCTATCGGTGGTGACATCGATGTTCTGGTTGCTGGAGAGGGTTGTGGTGCTGTGGCTGAAGCCGCAGCAAAAGCAGCAGGCGTTTCTAAAATACTTGTTGCCGATAACGCAGCATACGGACACCAGCTTGCTGAAAATCTTTCACTTTTGGTTGCTGACCTAGGTAAAGGTTATTCGCACATCCTTACATCTGCTGGCACAACTGGTAAGGACTTCCTTCCACGCGTTGCTGCACTTTTGGATGTTGCTCAGATCTCAGACATCATCAAAGTTGAGTCTGCTGACACGTTTGTTCGTCCTATCTACGCGGGTAATGCAATCGCGACAGTCCAATCTAGTGATGCGATCAAAGTAATCACGGTTCGTGGCACGGCGTTTGACCCAGTTGCTGCTGAGGGCGGAGCCGCTGCAGTAGAAGCAGTCGATAACGTCCAAGA
>NZ_LWFT01001289.1:0-980 GCF_001635105.1 Oleiphilus sp. HI0079 | reverse complement strand
ATCCCACGACACAATTGCGGGTAGTTTCGAAGAGCCTTTTTATATTCAGGGCTCGGCGCACTCTCTTAGTGCAACGCAGGGACAGGTTAGGCTGGATGCTCAAAAAGCGGCAACCGAAGTATTGGCTCAGGCGAATACGGCGCTTAAACGCGCGAAGCAGACGTTGAGAGGCAGCTATCAATCTTTTCAGCAAGACATGCTTAAAGAAACCGAAAGTCACGTCAACTTGCTGCAAAACCTAAGAAAGGCGTTTGATCAGGAGCATCTGTTCATGGTCTATCAGCCGAAAATTGATTTATCGACAGGTGAACTCCGCGGTTTTGAGGCCTTAATGCGATGGAAAAACGCGCTAGGTGAATTTGTACCACCCATCGAGTTTATTCCGATTGCCGAGGTGTCTGGGCTCATTGTTCCCCTGGGAGAGTGGGCTTTGCGTCGCTCTTTGGTTCAAATTAAACAGATAAGAGAGATCTCTGGCCTAGATCTGACCGTTGCGGTTAACGTCTCCGTGGTTCAGTTTGCGCAACCCAAATTTATCAGCATGCTCAAAAACGCGATCGAATATGCTGGCGTAGACCCTAGCTGGCTCGAGTTGGAAGTCACGGAATCGTTTGCAATGCATGACTTTAATGCAGTTAAAGCGTTAATAGACAGCATCGCTTCTCTCGGTATCAAAGTGAGCATTGATGATTTTGGAACAGGGTTTTCGTCCTTGTCATACTTAGAAAAGTTGAATGTTCAAAGTTTGAAAATAGATAAGAGTTTCATTGACCGTATTACGGAGTCTGATTGTGACACGCGCATCCCGGAAACCATCATCCGGCTGGGTAATTCCCTAGGTCTGGATATTGTTGCTGAGGGCGTTGAAACGCTGTTTCAGGTTGAGTGGTTGAAGCGCAATCAATGTGATTTTGCACAAGGCTATTTTTTTGCAAAACCGCTTTTTTCTGATCAGATCCAACCTTGGATCGAACAATATT
>NZ_LWFT01001288.1:0-1121 GCF_001635105.1 Oleiphilus sp. HI0079 | reverse complement strand
CCAAATGCTGCGTTAATCGCGTCTGCCACTACGCCCGTAGGTTCGCCGCCACCGTTCGGGCTTAGGCAGTTCCAGTAAAATGTGTGGTTCCAAATCTGCGCAGAGTTGTTGAAAACAGGGCCAGAAGAAGTCTTGATGATCTCTTCAAGAGACTTACCTTCAAACTCTGTACCTGGGATCATGCCATTAAGCTTGTCGACATACGTTTTGTGATGTTTGCCGTGGTGAAATTCAAGCGTCTCTTGTGAAATGTGAGGCGCAAGCGCGTCGATTGCATATGGAAGTTCTGGTAGTTCGATAGCCATTAGGCGTCTCCAATGTTGTGTTGGTTATTCTGGGTGTTCAATTTTTGAGACTTGGGATGTTATCACCAAGTCTTTTGCGCATCTATGTTGTAAATGTTGCGGTTGCGACAGTTCAGATACGCAGATGGTCGCGCTTTGTATTACATTGAGGCGTTTATACGCTTTTCAACTGTCTAAATTCAGGATAAGGCTCAAGGTGCTGGACGATATTCTGTACGCGCCAGCGGAGCTCTTCATAGCTTGGTGCGCTCACGTTTATGTGCCCCAGCTTTCTTCCCGGCCGCTCTTCTTTTCCATAGAGGTGAACTTGTGCATAGGGAAGGCGCAGTACGCTTTCAATGTCGCCCTTGTGCCCAATAAGGTTAATCATACAGCATGGCTGGTTGGCTTCGGTGTCTCCCAGCGGGAGGTCTGCAATTGCGCGCACATGATTTTCGAACTGGCTGCTCATGGCCCCAAGCATGCTCCAATGGCCGGAGTTATGGACACGAGGTGCCATTTCATTTGCAATCAGGCCTGATTCGGTTTCAAAAAGCTCAAGGGTTAGCACGCCCACGTGACCAAGCTCTTCCAATAGCTCTTTGATATAAAGGCTTGCTTCAGCAGTGATGTGTTCTGCAACCTTTGGCGCAGGCGCTGTCGAATAGCGCAAGATGCCATCGTTATGCTGGTTTTCAGCCAATGGGTAAACTTTTAGTTCGCCAGAGGCGCTTCGTATGGCAATGATCGATAGCTCGCGAGAGAAGTGAATAAATTCCTCTGCTATTAAAGTGCGGCCCCCTATCTCGGCCCAAGCTTTAGCTACATCTTCGGTCT
>NZ_LWFT01001287.1:0-1028 GCF_001635105.1 Oleiphilus sp. HI0079 | reverse complement strand
AGCTAGCAAGGGCTGCAAGGTAAAAATGTTTCATAGTGCTCTCGTTTAATTTGTTTTTCGAACCCTCGTGGGGTGATTTGTGAACAAACGGGTGAGCACACATTCATGCGTTTTATCCGTGCTTAAGACGGGCTGGAGAAATCGCAGCAAGGTCTATGACGAGCCGGCTTACACACTTTTGATCCTTGCGACGTCGAGCGCATTACCAAGCATAGGCTGCAGAACCAAAGCGTAAAGCCATGATCATCAAAAACGGTAAACAGAAATGTGTGCTTTTAAACGAGCGAAAAGGGTGGTGCGCGAGGAAGCTTAAAATACCGACTCGCTTCGCTTAAACGAAACGAGTATTGCGTATCGATTTGAAGAGATAGATCTAAATGAACAACCTGATCGGGCGTGAAGGCGTGGGCGAGAACACCGCCGGAGAACGGGCACTGCTCGGTCTGAGAGTGTGAAGACGGATGTTCTTGGTCTCCAAGGTAAACAAGTTGTGCGACATCGGATGACCCGATACAAAGCATTACCCAGCCGCTGCCGTTAGCCGACGACCCAGCCATCGTTCCGGTTGCGAACATGGCTTGCTGCAACAACATAAACAGCAACCAGTGCGCGACAAAGCGATGCTTAGCCCGAGGTTTCTGTGTTGCGTCGTATAAGGATGCCATGGAGGAAAAATTCTTATAGTGTAATAGCCACACAAATAGTAATGTAATTTGTCGATGATAAAAACGTTTTTGTGTCGCTTTTTTGCGGAACAGATTGGATTAATGGATTCAGGATACTTTGGTGGGGATTATGACGAGAAAACACATCTTTGCTGCGATCGTTTCAATGTACTGTGCTCTTGTGGCTGGCGTTCAGGCAGAGGATTCTTTAGTGAAGACGATATTAACAAGAAGGTTGCGGTGTGTTCTGGTGGCGAAAAGAACCGACTCATCTTCGGTAAGTTGATGATGATGGAACTCAACGTGTTAGTAATGGATGAGCCAACGAACCACATGGACATGGAAGCGATCGAGTCACTCAAC
>NZ_LWFT01001286.1:0-1163 GCF_001635105.1 Oleiphilus sp. HI0079 | reverse complement strand
GCGATGCCTTGACTGGCAAGTGTTTCGATCTCTTCCCCACCCCGGCCGAAAATAAACGGATCTCCGCCCTTTAAACGAAGAACACGCTTACCCTGCTTTGCCAGACTCGCCAGCAATTCATTGATACCTTCTTGAGGAACCGTATGGTTTGCACGACGCTTACCAACATCAATCATGTCGGCATCTTGTCTAACTAGCTTCAAAATCTGTGGCGAAACCAAGCGATCATAAAGCACCACGTCTGCCTGGCGCATCAAGCGTAAAGCTTTGAAGGTCAGCAAGTCAGGGTCGCCAGGGCCAGCTCCAACTAGATACACCTCGCCCACCGCGCTTACGTCGGTACATTCGCTCAGCTTTAAACTTTCATCTAGCAGTGCTCGCGCTTCATGATCTTTTCCGCTAAACACTAAATTCCCAACACGGCCCTCAAAGTGTCTTTCCCAAAACGCTCGCCGATGATTGATTTGAGGTAATTTCTCACGAACACGATCACGAAACTCAACAGCGAGATTACTCAAAGCCTCAAGGCGAGCCGGCAGCACAGATTCGACACGACTACGAATAAGACGTGTGAGTGTTGGATGCTGCCCACTGCTAGAAATTGCAACAGTGATCGGTCCTCGATCAATGAGAGCAGGAAAAAGAAAATCGCTATTTTCTGGGTCTTCCGCAACATGAACAGGAATACCCTGCTGGCGTGCAAGAGCCGCAAAAACGTGATCATCGTGATTGCCGCGCGCTGCCACACAAATAAAACAGCCCTCAAAAGCGCTAGCGGTTAAAACACCTACGGACTCCACTTCAATGAAGCGAACATTGTCGATCTCAGGCCGTGTATCTTGCGGTAAGTGGATAACAGTAATCGGAAAGGAAAAGCGTTTTAAAAAACGTATCTTGCGGATAGCTTTGTCACCGCAACCGAACACAATAATGGCTCGGTTATGCGGCTTAAAAAATAAGGGTAGCCAATTCATACGACAGTGCGTTAACGAATAACGTCGAGATTACCCATATATGGCTTCAGCACATCAGGAACCTTGATAGAACCGTCAGCCTGCTGATAATTTTCCATCACAGCAATGAGAGTTCGACCAACGGCAAGCCCCGAGCCATTAAGAGTATGAACCAAAGCAGGCTTGCCTGTTTCAGCGTCACGATAGCGC
>NZ_LWFT01001285.1:0-734 GCF_001635105.1 Oleiphilus sp. HI0079 | reverse complement strand
GTTTATTTTTAAACAGAGAAATGTTTTGGCACAGCCGTCATACACCTATCTTGCCTGGACAACCGCCATACTTTGGTTGCTGCTTGTTTCGGTTCTCATGTGGCAAGTATTTGCCTCAGATTATCGCGCCTTTCTTCATGAGGATGCACCGGATCTGCAAAACATGCCAAGAGTAGCGACGGGGGAACTAACGCTTGTTCACTATCTAGACGAGCAATGTAGCTGCAATCGCTTTGCCAAACCACATGTACAAGATATTGAAGAGACCTATAAAGAAGCGCGCCACGTATACCCTAACGAAACCATGCAAGTAAAAGGTGTTCTCTTGGAGGATTGGGCGATCTCAAGTCCTGCGGTGAGTATTTTTGCTCCTGATGGCGTACTGATTTATCACGGCCCTTACACCGCAGGTAGTGTTTGTGGACAAGGCGAAGATTTGGTTGCAGCCCACCTAGAAAAATGGCGCGCAGGTGATCGCGCTCAGTATCTCAACTTGCTAGGTCAGGGGTGTTTTTGCCCCTGGACCAACACGAACAAAAAAACAGCAGAGCTGACATAAAAGCGAGCTCAGCTTCGCTTAGTGCTCAGTAAAACGGAGAATTATGGAAAACACGAACCTCATAAACCATTACAAACGTGCCGACAAAGTGATGAAGATCATTCTGAGCGCCCTGTTTGTAGTCTCACTGGCTCTCGCCCCGATGTATGACACTTGGATGGCGGCGCTTTTAATC
>NZ_LWFT01001284.1:0-2123 GCF_001635105.1 Oleiphilus sp. HI0079 | reverse complement strand
ACATGCTGTGTCACCAAGCCTATCTGGTCACGCAGAGAGCGCAGAGTATAGTCAGCCAAGGGCACGCCATCCAACTCAATACTTCCTGCGGAGGGCTCGTAAAATCGGGGCAACAAATTGGCCACGGTGGATTTACCGCTCCCTGAACGCCCCACCAACGCGACAGTTTGTCCTGGCTCTATTGTCAGATTGAACTGTTTGAGCACGTCTTGTTCACTTGTCGGATATCGAAAACGAACGTCTTTAAACTCGATTCGCCCCGTCACCTTTTCGAGTACCTTTTCGCCTTTGTCTTCCTCAGGGTCGGCGTCCATGACTGCAAATAAATCACGGGCGGCTGCAACTCCACGCTGAATCTTCTCGTTAATCTGTGTCAGCTGTCGAATTGGCTTAGCCATCGTAGAGGCGGCAGTAATAATGACCACAAACGTCGCCGCGGTCATATCTCCTCGAACGTCCGGAGCAAGAGCCAGCCAAATCAAAATAGAAACCGACAACGCCACCAATAACTGAATAACTGGTGTGCTCACCATCTTGGTAAGCTCCATTTTTAAGCTTTGTACTAAGTTGTACTTACTCGAATCGAGAAAACGCTCTTGCTCGTACTCTTCGCCGCCAAATATTCGAACAACTTTGTAACCCGTAACGACCTCCGAGGTGACATGAGTAACATCGCCAACAGAGCTCATGATGCGCTTGCTTAACTTGCGAAAGCGCTTGCTCACATAGCTCAACACAAAACCAATCAGCGGGCCTAAGCTTAAGAAAATAAGTGTAAGTTTCCAGTTCGCATGCACCATCACTCCAAGTAGGAATAAAACGGTAAGACCCTCGCGAATAGAGACGGTAATGGCATCGGTCGTGGCGGATGACACTTGTTCAACGTTGTACGTAATGCGCGAAATCAGATGTCCGGACGAATTACTGTCAAAAAACGCGGTGGGCAGTTTAAGATAGCTATCGAAAATATTCAGACGCATTTGATGGACAATATTTCGTCCGACATAGGCAATATAATAGCCCCCAAGAAAACCGCCCAAGCCACGCATGGCGAACAACCCCAAAATCAATGCGGGAAGCATTATTCGCCCTTCTGGCGTTGGGTTTTCTACGGTTTTAATCACATACTCAAGCGCCTGTACCATTGCAGCGCTGGCGCCAGCATAGATAAAGTTACCTAAGACACTGAGAGCAAAAAAGAATTTTAGAGGTTTCAGGTACACCAAAAGGCGGCGATAAACCTGCCAATTGGAGTCTTCATTTTCCTGTAACGCTTGCGCGTCTTTTATCATAGTGGGCCGCTAACCTAAGTAAGTCTGCAAGAAACCGCCCCTACTACATGGGCGGGCGTGCGATTAATTTTTCGACTGCGCTCTTTGCGTTGTGATACTCAGCTGAACAAACCCGAGTTGACCTGCGACATCCATAACACGAACAACATATTCGTGGTCGGTTTTTGAGTCTGCGGTAATAATAAACGGTATCTTGGTGTTTCCGTTTGAAATTCTCTCAACCGCCTTCTTCAGGGTATCTTCCTGATTGTTGATCAGTGCTCTCTCATTTACAGAGAACTCACCTTCAGCATTAATGATCACTTCAATCTCGTCAGCCGTTGGTTTCGCCGGATCTGCACTCGACTGAGGCAAATCGATCTCCAAATGGCTTTCCTTAGTAAAAGTGGTCGATACCATGAAAAAAATCAACAACAAAAACACCACATCAATCAGCGGTGTTAAGTTGACTGAAACTTCTTCAGAGGATTGGCGTTTGAAATTCAAGGCGTTGTTTCCTCTGCACGCGATGGTTCGCGCTCGCCTTGAACAACCTCTACAAGGCGTAAGGCGTCTTGCTCCATATCAACAACGATCTCGTCAACACGGCGCAAAAAGTAACGGTGAAAAATCAAGGCTGGGATTGCGACCGTCAGGCCTGCCGCTGTTGTGATCAACGCCTCAGAGATACCACCAGCAAGTGCAGCTGCGTTTCCAGCACCTTCAAGTTGCAACTGGGCGAACACCTTAATCATACCAATGACCGTTCCCAATAAGCCAAGCAAGGGCGCGATCACGGCAACAGTACCAAGGCCGGTCAGGAACCGCTCCATCTCGTGTACAACGTGGCTT
>NZ_LWFT01001283.1:0-5409 GCF_001635105.1 Oleiphilus sp. HI0079 | reverse complement strand
GAACTCGATGGAGCGAGAGTGGTCTCGGTCAAATCGTAACAAGCTAGCGTTGTCTATTTTGCTTTTGGATGTCGATCATTTCAAAGCATATAACGACTTTTACGGGCATTTAGAAGGTGACCGTTGCCTAGAAAGAATCNCCGAAACGCTGCAAAAAGCGACGCTTAGGCCTGCTGATATAGCTTGCCGCTTTGGTGGTGAGGAGTTTCTAGTGCTTCTTCCTGAAACCAGCGCGCAAGGGGCAAGAGAAGTAGGGGTTCGGATTCTTGCTGCATTGAAGGAGGAAAAGCTCCCACATGAAACATCCAGCACTGTGGACTATGTGACTGTAAGTATTGGCGTGGCGAGCAATGTCGATCACACAGATATCGAGTCAATGATTAGAGCCGCGGATGAGCATCTATATCAAGCAAAAGCGGCTGGCCGAAATCAAATTGGAGCTTAGGGTTTTTGCCTCGATTCAAAAACAGATTTTTAATCGTTTCTTCCTAAAGGCTTTGGGCGCGTTTTAGATAATTGCTCTGAAGTCTGTTAGCGTCCGTGCTCTGTGATATACCCTCCTTGCATGTGATTACGTATCGGATCGCGTCTCTACTTTATCTAGTTTTGGAGGTCTGCTGTGCAGCAAAAAACGCATCAACTATTGTCGCAAAGTATTGGTACGAGAAGAGAGCTTCTTAGCCTGCATTACGGTCGTGGCGACATAGATGTGAAGGTGTATATGCAAGCTAGCTTGCATGCGGATGAAGTTCCTCCAATGTTAGTCTTACACCACCTGAGAACCTTGTTAAACCAGGCAGAGGAGCAGGGGCTCATCGCAGGGGAGATCGTTCTCGTCCCGTATGCCAATCCTATAGGCCTTTCTCAGCACCTTGCGAGGGATCATCTTGGCCGCTTTGACTTTACTAGCGGTGAGAATTTCAATCGGAGTTATCCTGATTTTTACGATCTTATTATTGATGACATAGAGCCACGACTTAGTCAGAACGAGGATCAAAACAAGCAAGTCATTCGAGGTGCGATTAAAACTGCGTTGTCCCATATTCCCCGTGCTACTGAACTGGCCGATATGCGCTTAACCTTGCTTGACCTCGCGCATGATGCTGATTGGGTGCTCGACATGCATTGCGACTTTGAGGCATTGATGCATATGTATGTCGATACGCCCTACCTTGATCAGATAAGCGGATTGGCGCGTTATCTTGCAGCGGAAACAGTGCTTTTTGCAGAAGGTTCGGGAGGTTCCGCGTTTGATGAGGTTCAGTCAGGCGTTTGGTATCGGCTTCGTGATCAGTATCAAGGCAAATACCCTATTCCGCTAGCCGGCTGTGGCGTTACACTCGAGTTTCGCGGTGAAGCCGATGTAAGCCATGGGTTGGCCGCGCGTGATGCTCAGCAGATCTTTCATTGGCTACAATCGATTGGTGTGATTGAGGGTGAGCCATCGATCATGCCGCAAGCGCTCTATACCCCTACCCCCTTGGCAGGTTCTGATGCCATAAAAGCACCGGTTTCTGGTGTGCTGGTGTTTAAAAAACGGTTGGGTGATCTGGTTTCGGCGGGAGACGTGCTCGCTGAGATCGTTAATCCGAACGATCAAACCATTACACCCATCACCACGAAGGCCGCCGGAAAGTTTTTCGCACGAGAAAACCGGCGTTTTGCTATTGCTGGTATGGATATTGGTAAGGTGGCTGGGCCTGATGCGTTTCGCGAAGGGCCGCTGCTTGGCGCATAGCTTTTGGCATTATCGGGTTTGGCTTCGGTAAACGGGCTAAATCGAAGAATCTGGCTAAACTTTAGGGGCATATAAGAAAACTAGAGAGAGCTTTAGTGTCTGCATACCATCGTCATGTCGCTCGTCGATCCATCTCCAAAATCATTTTAGCGGTTGTATTACTGCTATGTGCACAGGTGCTGTGGTCGGCAGAAAACACCTTAAAAGATGGGGCAGATTCACCCTTGCCTATGGCATTCGACTATTTCGAAGACCCTTATCATCTTTATACCTTCGAGCAGATACAAGCCTTGCCTGAGGATCGATGGTCCAAAGCCATGCCGGGGCAAGGGAGCTTTGGTTTTACGAGTTCCCAGTATTGGATAAAAACGCTCATCAGCAACAAAACTGCGAATACCCAGAACATGGTCTTGGAGGTCGATTATCTATTACTTGATGATGTGGTCTTCAAAGCAACGACCTCAGATGGAAGAGTGCTTGATTTAGCAACCGGTGATAGCCGGAACTTTTACCCTAGGCATATTGATCATCCAAGCATTTTGTTCAACTTTCAGTTAGAGAGTAATCAGGATATTTCGGTTATTTCCCGAGTCAAAACCCAGGGCTCGATGTTGCTGCCCCTGTATCTTTGGACAGAGAAATCCTTCTTTGAGTCTGCTGCAAGCGAACAGAAAATCCACTTTTTTTACTATGGCGCTTTAGCCGTCATCTTGCTTTTGAATCTAGCGGTATTTTTTACACTGCGTGAAAGATTGTATTTGTATTACGCGTTAGCCGTTTTTGGCTACCTAGTATTTTTTGCGAGCAGTCGAGGCTTTATTCATCAGATGGTGTTGCCTCATGCACCCGATTTGAACAGTCGATTGTTCCTTATGTCGATGCCCTTTCTTGCTTTGTTCTCTTTGCTTTTTGCGCGCAGCTTTATGCGAACCTATCGTGGCACTCCGATGTTGGATAAAGCCATTTTGGTGATGGTCGGTTTTGAGATCTTTGATCTCGGCGTATCCATGTTTATGGGCTACGACTTTTCAGTGCGTGTATCGGCCATTGGTGGTGTTTTGCTTTTTGCGGTACTTGTTTTTGCTGGGCCAATCAGTTGGTTTAAAGGTAAGCGATCCGGTATTTACTTCACTATTGCGTGGGTTCCCCTGACGCTAGGGTTTGCCATTACAACGGGCAGGAGTACCGGCGCACTACCGAACAATTTTTGGACAGAATATGCAATGCAGATCGGGTCGGGCATTGAAGCTTTGGTGCTAACGTTGGCGCTTGCGGATCGACTTTATCGAGAAAGAGAAAAGAAAATACGTGCTCAAGCGCAGAGTCTCGACACGGCAAAAGAGCGAAATCGAACTCAGATTTTGTTAGCGCAGACAATGTCTCGGGACCCCGTAACCCAGCTTCTAAATCGCAATCGTTTCGAGTGGCTGGTGCGGAATACCTTGATGGAAAATCCAGAAAAACGCTACTTTGTTGCGGCCTTGAACATGTCGCGCATTGACGATATTACGCGGACGCTGGGCTTATCAAGCAGTGAGAGATTGCTCCGACAAATTGCTCGTAGCCTCCAAAACGATACGCAAGCATTGCAGGGGGTCGTGAATGCAAAGCTTGAGGACGGTCATGAAGAGGGACTGTTTCAGATAGCGGGAGTGACCTTTGGAGTGCTGGTCGACCAGGACGCATTTGAGGCGTCACCGGAAGGGTTTTATGAAGTTCTGCGCAAACTCAGCGCTCCGATTGCATTTGAAGGACTGAGCCTTGAGTTGTCACCGCGTTTTGGTAGTGCGTTATTTCCAAAGCATGGAACGGACCCCGCCAAGTTAATTCGCAATGCGCTGATCGCGATGGAATCGCCGAACCCAAAAAGTGGTTTGATGGGGGTATATCACGGTGACTTCGATGTATACGATGAGAGTCGCTTAACACTGCTTACGGAGCTTAGGCAGGCTATTCATGACGATACGCTAGCGCTCGCATTTCAACCCAAACTCGCGATGCAGACATCTAAAGTCACGGGAATGGAGGCCTTGCTGCGTTGGACGCACCCTAAACTTGGGTTTGTTCCGCCAGACAAATTCATCCCGCTTGCCGAGCAAACCGGACTCATTGATTTGATAACGCAGTGGGTGTTTCGGAGCGTCGTCGAGCGAATGTTAGAGCTCCGTGCCAAAGGATATGTCGGCACCATGTCGATCAATATTTCTGCGCGCAACTTACATAATCCACATTTTGCAGAGCAGCTCTCTCAGATACTCGACAACACCGCACTCAGTGCAGATATGTTTTATCTGGAATTGACGGAGACTGCGGCGATGGAAGACCCGGTATTGGGTATTACAGCTTTGCAAACGCTCGTTGATAAAGGTTTTAAAATTGCCATAGATGATTTTGGCGCCGGTTATTCCTCCCTCTCTTATTTGCAACGCCTCCCGGCTTCCGAATTGAAGCTCGATCGCTCTCTGATTGTTGATGTTTGCGAGAGTAAGAGTTCATTGATGATTGTGAAGACGTTTGTCGACATGGCGCATGCGCTTAATCTTGAGTTGGTTGCAGAAGGCGTTGAGGATGAACAAACGGCTAACTCCCTGCGGGACTTAAATTGCGATCGTTTTCAGGGTTATTGGATTGCGCGTCCAATGCCATTTGATGATATGCAGCTATGGTTGTCAGAACATGAGGCCCTAGCGCTAGGCTAGGCTTCTCCAAAAAAGGACTCTTCATGGTGCGTAATGCACTCTGATGACGCATTTATCCGGTTCTCCATTGTTTTGTCATATGTAAGTGACTGAAACATATAGGTTTCATAAGTTGGTATCGAATTTGAATGTAAAACCTCAAAGTGAATACGATTAGAGTCGTAAAATAAATCTTGCAGCTCGAGAATGACCTCGGGCCTGCATCAGGCAAAGAAGCCTCCGCAATCAGATATGTGTTCTGGTTATGGAGGTTTTTTTTTGCCCTTAGAACATTGGTGGAGACTGAAGAATGCAATCATCAAATATGAAAATTGTTGTCGTTGGGAATGGGATGGTTGGCCATCACTTTGTTGATCAGCTCATGGAGCAGCACGATGGTTTTGATCTTACTGTGTTATCTGAAGAGCCGCGATTGGCCTACGATCGGGTGCATCTTTCAGAGTATTTTAGCGGTAAGTCGGCGGATGATTTGGCCTTAACCACCCCGGAGCAATACACCAAACAGGGCGTGAAATTCTTTACTGATGCGCGCGTCAGCAAGATTGACCGTGATGCAAAGCGAGTTGAAACCGCAGATGGTCAATGCTTTGAATATGACAAGCTGGTGCTCGCTACGGGCTCTTATCCTTTTGTTCCTCCTATCCCGGGCAATGATCAAGAGCACTGTCTGGTATACCGCACAATAGAAGATCTTGAACGCATAGAGGCTTCATCCAAGCAAAGTAAGGTGGGTGTTGTTGTCGGTGGCGGATTACTTGGCTTGGAGGCGGCAAATGCCCTGAAGGAAGCGGGCCTTGAAACCCACGTCGTCGAGTTTGCTCCTCAGCTTATGGCGGTTCAGGTAGACCAAGGTGGCGGTCGTTTACTTAAATCAAAAATTGAATCGTTGGGCGTTCAAGTACACACCCAGAAAGCGACTCAAGAAATTACTGCGGGTGAAAACTGCCGTTATCGTATGTGTTTTGCGGATGG
>NZ_LWFT01001282.1:0-857 GCF_001635105.1 Oleiphilus sp. HI0079 | reverse complement strand
TTTGCACCAAAATACTTTCCGACATCACAATGCCGTTATCGACGAGCATACCTAGTGCAATAATGAGCGCTGCCAAAGAGATCTGATCTAGGCCAATCTCTAAATTGATCATCACTAAAAGCGCTGCCAGCATGCTAGCCGGAATCAACAGCGAAACAATCAATCCAGTTCTCAGCCCCAAACTAAGCAACATGACTGCTGCGACGACGGCAATTGCCTGCAAAAGGTTTAGAACAAATCCTTTCACTTTGTCATCAACTTCCTTTGGCGAGAAATTCACTACATTGAAATCCACGCCTATCGGATACTCTTGGGATAATCGCGCAAGCTCTCGCTGAACTTGGTTACCCAACTCTATGTTGTTGCCGCCTTCACGCATTGAGATAGCAATACCAATTGCGTCTTCCCCTTTGAACCGCACTAAGGATGAGGGCGGATCGACGTAACCCGATTTAACTCGGGCGATGTCTCTCAAATACACAACATTCTTGCTGCCAGGGATAGGTAATATGGTATTCCCAATGTCATCCACTGTTTCGAAGTTTCCGGATGGCTCGAGCTCTATTCGTTCATTTCCAATGACAATAGAGCCACCCGGAACAATGATATTCCGACTTTTTATCATCGAACTTAAAATAGCGGGAGAGAGGTTCAGCTCAGTCAGTTTTGCGTTGTCATATTCAACAAAGACACGTTCGTCCTGAATCCCGAGCAAATCGATCTTTGCAGCATCCTCTAGGTTTAATAAATCATCTCGCGCATTGTCTGCGATGGTCTTCATCTCGGAGTAGGTATACCCTTCCGCCGTCAACGCAATCACAATGCCATACACGTCGCCAAATTCATCATTGACTACT
>NZ_LWFT01001281.1:0-842 GCF_001635105.1 Oleiphilus sp. HI0079 | reverse complement strand
ATTTAAAACGAATGACCGTGCCGATGATCTGGGGCATTTTATCGATCATGTCGATGAACCTCGTCGATACGTGGTACGTCGGACAACTTGGTACAGAACCGTTGGCCGCGATGAGCTTCACCATCCCCATCGTTTCGGTTTTACTCAGTTTGGCCTTCGGCATTGGTATCGGAAGCTCCTCGTTGATTTCCCGAGCCATCGGTGCAGGCCAGACCAAAACGGTCCGGCTGTACGCAACACAGTCTCTGTTCATCGGTGTCGTGATTGCCGCCAGCTTCGCAGTGCTGGGCTATCAAAACATCACGCCTATTTTTAGAACACTGGGTGCGCCAGTTCATCTCATGCCGCTTATTCATGAGTTTATGGATATTTGGTTTCTCGGAAGCTTTATTGTCGTTATACCGATGGTCGGTAATTCCGCATTGAGAGCAGCCGGGAATACCTTCATTCCCGGTGTCATTATGATGGTGGTCGCAGTTGTAAACATCATTCTCGACCCAATCTTGATCTTTGGTTACTTCGGCTTCCCTGCAATGGGACTAGCCGGCGCAGCGGTCGCCACCATCGTTTCTTACTCGTTTGCTCTCTTCATCGGCTTATATTTACTCACCGTCAGGCTTCGGTTTTTAAGCTTGAGCGATTGTAAGGGACGCATCGTCCAAAGCTGGCTAGATATTCTTCGGCTCGCCATTCCCGCCATTGGCACAAACCTAATCGCCCCCCTTTCCGTCGCTTATGCAACATGGTTGGTTGCCGCTTACGGGACCGACGCTGTCGCGGGCTTCGGCGTAGCCAGTCGCATCGAGTCGCTATGCCTAGTGGTAATCATGGCGATCTCTTCC
>NZ_LWFT01001280.1:0-831 GCF_001635105.1 Oleiphilus sp. HI0079 | reverse complement strand
TAATTGCCCTTTGCAAAATCACTCTCTTCATATATCAGACCGACATCATAAGTGAATGAGCCAGCATCACGATCAACATTCAAGTTCACACGGTCTCGAGTTTCGATATCGGTTTGCGATGTCGCTTGCGTTGGATCTGTTTCAAGCACATTCCCAATTTCATCGTCTTCAAAACCAATAGAAGTATCAGAAATAGATTGATTGAAACTTAGCGACCATGAATGCGCGAATAGTGCCGAGCGGGTGGCACGAATGTCGATGTATCGTCCATCGGTTGTCGGCGCGATATTGGAGCTTACTTCTTGTCGGCCAAAATCTGCTGTAAGCGAGCCATCGGTATAAAGACGAGAAAAACCAAGCGTTACACGGCTATTTTGAATCTCTTCTTCGTCGTCACTTTCGATAATCTCAGAGTAGTTTGCGCCAATATTGAACGAAGTGAGACGGTTAAATTGATGTGTGAGCCTTGTCGAACCTTCCGCTCGCTCATTACTGGTTGCTGTTTCGTCTGAGTTATCAACCTTTACGTAGGAGCCATTCAAATTAAAACGCATCGTACGTGAGATCGCGTAATTGATGGTGGGGCCAGTTCGAAAAATGTTTCGGAACTCTCTGGTATCGGGGTTCTCGTCATCGGCGGAGTCTTCAACGACATCTGTTCTAGAGAACGTCGCGCGCCATTCAAGAAACTCCTCAATCAAATCGATGGTAAACAACCCAAAGCCCGTGGTTAAAGATGTCTCGTCTTCATACGTGCCCTCATAATAGTGCTCGTTCTCGACACTGAGGCTAGCATCTGCACGAAAGCGCTTTCGCACCTCTTCGATACCT
>NZ_LWFT01001279.1:0-943 GCF_001635105.1 Oleiphilus sp. HI0079 | reverse complement strand
CCGGGGATGGTGGAATATTTTCGAGACGGTCTTAGTGACATGATTGGGAATGGCGTTGATCTATTGTTTTGTAACAAAGACGAAGCACTCGGCTGGACCAACACTCAAACTGTTGAAGCAGCAGCCGACGCAATGAAGCAACATGCTAAAAGCTTTGCGATCACGCTTGGCAAAGACGGCGCCATCGTCTTTGACGGAGAGACTCTAACCCATGTGGAAGGTGCAAGCGCAAAAGCAATTGACACTAACGGCGCAGGCGATATGTTTGCAGGTGCGTTTCTCTACGCGCTAACACATGGACAAAGCTACCCAGAAGCCGCGCGCCTTGCCAATCAAGCCGCAGCCAAAGTAGTAAGCCAGTTTGGCCCTCGTTTGCGCGCCGAGCAACATGCTGAGCTGCTTGCCTAAATAGCAAACACGAAAATGTCGGCCTGACTTCACGACGAACACATAAGTGAGGTTTGGCCATGATATCGCTCCGCACGGATATTTCTCGGCGCTGGTATTTCTCGGCACGGGCACCATCGATCTTCATTCTTTGGTTGTGAAAGGAATACGTGGCCGCACCATGAAAGCATAATTTGACCAAAGTCATCACGCCCTCAAAAGGCTAATCTAAACCATATCGGAACATTGCCTTTGAGAGAATAGCGGGCTAAGAATCTAACAAACCGTCGCTTCGGCTGACACCAAACAGCGGATGATAAAGGGGACGCATTTATTTTCCGCCTGATCTGCACTCGACAAGACAAGCCTCATAAAGGTATGCAGCAATAGCAAACTCAATCTACAATTTCAACGAGAGCTAAGTGTCTGCGTTTATAGAAAAAGGACAATATTTCACTTACAAATCCAATGAACNCTGACCCAATTAAGATAATGGCTATAGAGTTGTCGAAGAGAGCCACATATTTGATGCTCACGACATATAGAGCAATCACCA
>NZ_LWFT01001278.1:0-986 GCF_001635105.1 Oleiphilus sp. HI0079 | reverse complement strand
CCAACTGAGCTACGGGCGCTCGAACCCAGATTCTACCTGTTACATTCTCGTAGAAAATTGGTCGGGGTAGAGAGATTCGAACTCCCGACATCCTGCTCCCAAAGCAGGCGCGCTACCAGACTGCGCTATACCCCGACTCATCATTGCTTGGGTTACCCCTCACAAGATGGCGCGAATAATACAGACGGTTTTTAACCTCGTCAACATTTAATCTCGCTAAAAAGTTAAAATATTTTGTGCCTGCAAATACCCTTTAACTTAGATCAGCAAAACACTTTTTATTATGAAAAGACCATGAGAAAATGCGCATCCTGAGTTAGCCACCGCACCCACTGAGTGTCACAAGTATTCTAATGAGCGCAAACATTATCGACGGCAAGAGAATTGCCGACAACCTGAAGGGCGAAATCGCCAAACAAGTTGAGTCAAGAGTAAAAGAAGGCAAGAGAAGACCTGGCCTCGCCGTCATTCTGGTAGGCGACGACCCTGCCTCGCAGGTATACGTTCGCAACAAAACAAATGCCTGCGAAAAAATAGGGTTCACTTCCGAAGCAATTATCCTTCCTGCATCTACGCAACAGGAAGAACTTGAAACCCTTATCGACAAGTTCAACAACGCGCCAGAAATGGACGGCATACTCGTTCAGCTTCCGCTTCCCGATCACCTAGACAGCGACGCATTGCTAGAACGCATCAGACCGGACAAAGATGTTGACGGCTTTCACCCGTTCAATCTTGGCAGGCTCGCGCAGCGACTTCCTCTTTTAAGACCCTGCACCCCAAAAGGAATCATTACCTTGCTCGAAAGCACGGGCCAAACAATCCGTGGTAAAGATGCGGTCATTGTTGGCGCTTCGAACATAGTCGGTCGCCCAATGGGACTGGAACTGCTTTTGGCAGGCTGCACAGTCACCACAACCCATCGATTCACGCGCAACCTACCAGAGAAAGTTTCTCAGGCAGACATAGTTATCGTTGCGGCCGGT
>NZ_LWFT01001277.1:0-752 GCF_001635105.1 Oleiphilus sp. HI0079 | reverse complement strand
TCACTTTAAATGAGAGAAGAGAGCCGTGGAGAATAAAAGACCAGTCAATCTAGATTTGACTCAATTTAGCTTCCCTTTGCCTGCGCTTACTTCGATTGCGCACCGTATTACCGGTGTCGCTTTATTCGTAGGTTTGGTGTTTTTAATGTATGGACTGGATTTGTCCCTTCAAAGCGAAGAAGGCTTTAATCAGGCCAAAGCCTTATTGGATTCGTTCTTGGCGAAACTGATCATTTGGGGAGTTGTCTCCGCATTGCTCTATCACTTGGTCGCCGGAATCAAGCATTTGATTATGGATACAGGTGTTGGTGAAACTCTAGAGGGCGGTTTGCTTGCTGCAAAAGCAACGATCGTCATCTCTGTTGTACTAATTGTTCTCGCTGGAGTATGGATATGGTAGCTAGTGTTACGAGCTTGGGTCGAAATGGCCTCTATGATTGGCTGATTCAGCGATTTACAGCTGTAATTTTGGCGGCCTACACAATTTTTATTTTGGGGTATTTGGTTCTTAACCCTGATTTGAGTTATGCGCAATGGAGTGGTTTATTCGATTGTACTCCGATGCGTATATTTTCTCTTCTAGCTCTTTTCTCGATTGGCGCCCACGCATGGGTTGGTCTTTGGACTATTTCTACTGACTACATGAAGGCGACGGGTGTTCGAGTTATTTTTCAAGCTGTATGCGGTGTGGCGATGTTCGCCTACGTCGTGTGGGGCGTTCAGATTTTGTGGGGGTAGTCTAAATGAAAGGA
>NZ_LWFT01001276.1:0-644 GCF_001635105.1 Oleiphilus sp. HI0079 | reverse complement strand
ATACATGGCTGCAATGGGTTTGAAACATGGTGATGTCATCGATGGAGCTGATCCTAAAGCCTTGCAGGAGCACGGGAAGCTCCGTCCATGGGCGATCAGGATTGGAAACATACATACCGATTTCAAGAACTTCTACCGGAACTTTGACCTCTGTCTTGCTCGTCTTGTCGAGAGGGCTAGGCTTGTTGATATGGCTCGATGACATTATTCTTTCTTAAAGACCTTGGTAAAACCGCGCACGTAAGCCTCTAAAGCTCTCGTTAGCACCTAAAAATTTAACGATCTTGGAACTTTAAGATTAGTTCAATAAATTTCAGCCGTCTAAAAAAACGCTTCTTATGCTCAATGAAATGAGAACGGCTTAAAAAAACTATCGGTTTGGAGGATGGGGGTTGCGTGAAAAATTTAGTTCTTTGAAGAGAACTTCGCAACGCTCTAAGTGCGGGAAAGAGGGCACTTAGGAACTGAACAGCCTTAAAAGATGTTGGGCGGCCTCAAACGGCGTACTTTGACCGACTATAACGGCCTTTTGTTGTTCAGCAAGGTGCTCTTTTACCGAGGGGTGCTCTTCGAACATGCGCTTTAATTCTTGCTCGATGAGAGTCTCTAGCCAAGCCTTGGATTGATTGTTTCGTTTTTCGGAG
>NZ_LWFT01001275.1:0-1143 GCF_001635105.1 Oleiphilus sp. HI0079 | reverse complement strand
CAGCTAACCGACGAAGAACGAAGCAAGGCTCAGGCAATAACCACGCGAACTTCGTAACTCCAACAATTGTTAATAAGCTTGATTTCTATGATATCGATCCCATATTAGCTTTGTGGGTCGATTATATTTCCGTATAATGGCCGACTATTTTTTAATCGGCCACCAGACAATAGGGTGAACATGCCAAGCAATTCACGACAGTCACGTTTGAAAGACCTCATCGCTCGCGGTAAAGAGCAGGGGTATTTGACTTACTCCGAAGTAAACGACCACTTACCCGAAGATATCGCTGATCCAGATCAGGTCGAAGATATTATTCGCATGATCAACGACATGGGTATCCAAGTTGTAGAGGCAGCACCAGACTCTGACTCACTACTAATGTCCGATGGCGACTCAACAGACGAGGTTGCGGCGGCTGAAGCGGCGGCGGCACTTGCGGCCGTAGAGACCGAAGCTGGTCGCACCACTGACCCTGTTCGTATGTACATGCGGGAAATGGGCACCGTTGAACTACTTACTCGCGATGGTGAGATTCGAATCGCCAAACGTATTGAAGAGGGCTTACGCGATGTAATGGCATCGTTAGCACATTTTCCAGGTGCAGTAGCGTCAATTCTTGCGATGTATGATCGAATCGTCGAAGAAGAGGGGCGTCTTACAGATGTTCTAACAGGTTACTTAGATCCAGAAGCTGAAGCGAATATTCCCGTTCCGGTTAACCCCACGACAGTGAATAAAGATGATAAAGCTGACAAGGACGACGAGGAAGAAGAA
This sequence comes from Oleiphilus sp. HI0079, assembly GCF_001635105.1. Taxonomy (NCBI): domain Bacteria; kingdom Pseudomonadati; phylum Pseudomonadota; class Gammaproteobacteria; order Oceanospirillales; family Oleiphilaceae; genus Oleiphilus; species Oleiphilus sp. HI0079. Next base: position 366 of record NZ_LWFT01001275.1, on the reverse strand, counting down.
GAGACAGATAACGGACCGGATCCAGAAGAAGCGCGTGAGCGTTTTGATGCGATTCGTAAGCAGCTCGACAAGGCATTGCGCGTTGAGAGCAAGCATGGTCGAGCAAGCAAAGAGACCATTAAAGAACTAAATGAGTTGGGCGAGCTATTTGCGCCGCTTAAACTGAATGCAAAGCAGTTCGATTTGTTGGTCAATACCGTACGATCAGCCAATGACGTAGTTCGAGTGAATGAGCGAACCGTGATGACGATTTGTTCTCGCGAATGCGGCATGGATCGGAAAGAGTTTATCAAGCGCTTCCCAAGCAACGAGGCAAATCTTGATTGGGTCGACGGTCTAGTTGAAGAACAGCATCCATGTGCTGCG
>NZ_LWFT01001274.1:0-1057 GCF_001635105.1 Oleiphilus sp. HI0079 | reverse complement strand
ACTGTGGCGTAAAATACTTAGCCAAAAACTGATTATTGGCGAAGGAGTTCAAATCAAGCGAAGCCGAAACAACACGATCAACGACCGAAACGCTGCTGTAAACAGGAACTAGGCCTGTCGGAGCACCAATTTTTAGCGCCGTCATTTGATCTAACGATGCGACAACATCTCGGGAGTTATCAACCTCGTCATCAAGCTTAAAACTAATTGTTGCACGAACTATATCTCCGAAAGCAGTGACACCCGAAGGGAACGAATAAGGAGCAGAGGTCGAAAGCATTACATCACGAAAAAATGCGGTCGTCGCGTCATTCAGTTGCCACCGAACCTCTATAGCACCAGAAAGGAAACTAAGCCGGTCCTCGAACTCAAAGTTGATACCGTCCCCGGGCAAGAATGCATCAACGCTAAAGCTAAAATCATTTAAGCCTATAACCGGAGCTGCAGCTTCCGTAAGAAAATCCCCCTGAGCGTCGCGAAGAGTAACAACCAGATAATCTTTTAACCTCACCTGCCCACTCGAAAGAGTTAGCCCTTTGTTCTCGGTATTTAATGCTGATACGTCTTCAACGATATATTTGTCGACACCGTTGATACTGGTAAGGGACCGGCGTTTTATAACCCAATCAGCCTTTAATTCATCTGAAAGAGAGACCGGAGTTGCTCCCAAAAATAAGCTGACCTTTTCTCCCGGCGACAATGCCTGTGAACCACCAAAAGTCAGTTCGACGGTATTTCCAGCAGAATCAAAAACAAGTACGTCGTCGCTAACAGCAGAAAGCAAAGATTTATAAGAAACAAACAAGAATCCGTCAATTAAACGTGCTTTAGCGTCGCTAACAAAGTTCTCTCGCGCTTTCACGAAGCTTTCAAAAGACTGAGAGACAAAATCATATCTGTCGATTTGACCATTCTCATAAATAATGAACAAAGCATTATTGACCGTATCCGAAACAAGTACATGAGGCTTGTATGTGCTAGAAACATCCAAGCCCTTCTCTGCAGGTAGGCGCAATACTTCATTACGATTGAGTTCCGTCGATTCAATAATCAAAAG
>NZ_LWFT01001273.1:0-819 GCF_001635105.1 Oleiphilus sp. HI0079 | reverse complement strand
GGCCTGGTTGAAGACGATATTCTCAACATGGCAGATGAGTGTAAAGAAGCAGGCATCGGCTTATTCTAACAACAATGCTTGCCCTGCATTCCAACTAACGTATTCCATCTGAAACATTCACCGCTCACATCCTGCATTGTGCAACAGGCAACTCCTCAGAGCTTAGGCTACGGCGATGGCCTGTAGCGCATCGCGGAGCTGCCCGGTGATCGGCGAAGGCTTGTTGGTCTCGCGATCAACAAATACGTGTGTCATCGCTCCGTACGCACAAGCTTGCTCTTGCCCCTCCTTGAACAAGGCTACGCCGTAATCCACCGAGCTATTGCCAATGCGATCTACACGTAGTGCGCCCACTAAGGACTCGGGAAAGGCGATACTTTGCTGATAAACACAATTCGAATTAACGATAAAACCGATCTGCGCGCCATTCTGAATATCCAGTCCACCTTTGTCGATAAGATAGGTATTCACCACGCTATCAAAATACGAGTAATACACCACATTGTTCACATGGCCATACACATCGTTATCCATCCAGCGGGTCTGAACATTCTGAAAATGTCGGAATGTATTTTTAAAAACTGGCTGTTTCGCCATTACGCTATTCCTTTAAGCAATTAAGCAATACCCTTAAACGATCCCTTTGAAGGCCGCCTGATAGATCGCAAGCGCGTCATCGCGCGTTACTTCCTTCGGGTTATTCTGAAGCAAACGAGTCTGAAGCATCGCATCGTCCGCTAAAATTCCAAGATAAGACTCTTCGATTCCCATCTCTGCCAAACTGGTCGGCAACCCGAGATCTTTAACCAAGTCTTCAAT
>NZ_LWFT01001272.1:0-13158 GCF_001635105.1 Oleiphilus sp. HI0079 | reverse complement strand
ACAAAAAGAGGCGTGATTTTTGTTATGGCTTTTCATAAGCTGTGGAAATTCATAAAGAGTGCCGAGTAGATAATGCAAGTACAAAGCAGTACTCCGACAACCGAAAACGGTTTGATTACGATCGAGAAATGGCGCGAACAAGGCTGCTATTTTGATTTTGAGGGGCATCGAATCTTTTATCGCGATTCGCTTAGTTTGGCCTCTTCAAGCAGCGCCAATAAACCAGTTTTGCTATTGTTGCATGGCTTTCCAACCTCAAGCTGGGATTGGCGCGAGGTATGGCCCTTGCTGACGCAGCATTTTCGAGTAGTTTGCTTTGACCTTCTCGGGTTTGGTTTGTCAGATAAGCCAGATATTCCTCGGTACCCTATACATACGCAAGCGGATATCGCCGAGCAATTGCTGACTTCGTTAGGTATCGTCACCTACAACATTTTGGCTCATGACTACGGTGATACCGTTGCTCAGGAGTTGCTCGCGCGCGAGCTAGAAAATGAACGTGATTTGATTAAGTCGTGCGTGCTATTAAATGGAGGTCTTTTTCCTGAGACGCACAAACCTTTGCTGATGCAAAAGCTTTTGTTGAGTCCGATTGGGGGTCTAATTGCGCGCTTGGCTAGCTTTCGTAAATTTGTCGCGAGTTTTGATGATATTTGCATGCGGCAGCTGCCTGTTGAGGATTTACGAACGCATTGGGAGCTATTAGTGAGAGCAAATGGCCGTAAGATTATGCCTCGATTAATACGCTATATGGATCAGCGAGTTCGGTATCGAGCGCGGTGGGTCGGGGCTCTGGTAAATGCAAAGGTTCCCTTGCGCCTCGTGAATGGCTTGGATGATCCTATCTCGGGAGGGCATATGGCGGATAGGTACGAGGAACTTGTGCCCAATGCAGATATTGTTGGCTTGCAATCCATCGGCCATTATCCTCAAAATGAAAGCCCGTCCGGGGTGATTGACGCCGTGTTAGAGTTTTGGACTATGCATCGCGTCATTCGTGCACCCAGTGAAACTTTCAGAATCGCCTGACCGGACAATGCTAAGGAAGATGATGTGAAATATAACTCTAATCGATGGTTTAACTCTCTTGGTCCGGCCTTGTTGCTCTTGGCGTTATTTGGCCTTAGTGCTTGTGTGACCACCTATCAGGCGGCAGAGGGCGGTGTTGCAGGTTTTAGAGATCTTCAGATAGATAAGTACAGCTACTACGTCGAGTATACAGAGGCGGCAACGGTACCTTGGGATCAGATTGAGCAATTTGCGATAAAACGCTGCGCTGAAATTGCGAAAGAGCGAGGTTTTGTTGTTTTTGATGCGGAACTCTTAGACAGAAAATCTGTCTTTCTTGAGAGCAGTGTGGATGAGATACAGATAATGAGCATGGGTAATACCGCTGCAGATCCGCCGGTTCATCACACGTACAAAGGTAGCGCAAAGGTAGAGGGTCGGCGAGTGACCTTTAAGCTGACCTTAATCAACGAATAGTGTTTGGTAGTGAGAATCTTGTCATGACCACCAGGCCTGCTCGGCTGATTGCAGTGGTTTTCTGTTACGTTGGTGTTTTAGTCGGTTGCGGAGAATCGGACGGCTTTCATTCGGAGAGGCTAGGACAGCCGATTGCTCAGCGGCTTGAGATGCGTTGCGATGAAGAACAAACACGGTGTTCGGCGGTTTTACCCTCTTCGCCCAATGATGCAGCACAACCGCAGACCCTGTTGTTGCGACTGCAGGCTCCCGATCTGCCCGCTCTGACGCCTTTGACGTTTGAGCTTGAGGCTGATGGCGAAGGGGGCTTTGATCAGCGTGTTTTTATCCGCGCTTGGATTGAGGGTCGAGACATGTTTATGGGTGAACATCTTCTTCAGCCTGACTATGATCCTGCACGACAGATCTTTGTTCTGAAAGGAATGATCCCCGTTTGTGTGACTGGATCAGAGATGGTCTGGCGTTTGAGTGTAGAGCTCGAACTTAACAACACGAAGGTGCTAGCCTATGCAGATCTTCGTTCTCTAAAACATTCTTAAGTGTTGGGGTATTTGTGAAAAACGCGCAAAAACTAGTTTTCGCTCTTTCGTTGGTTGTCGCCGGTATTTTGAGCTATCAGGTATATCAGTCTTCGCAGGGTTCAGCGTCAAAAGATGTGAAAGCGGCTTACTTGCCTGGTGGCGATTTTGAACTGGAGCATGATGGAGCGCCATTCAACACGAATCAATTACGCGGTACACCGTATATTTTGTATTTTGGTTTTACGTCCTGCCCTGATGTTTGTCCATTAGGTTTAACGGTCGTTCGTGATGCGCTTAATAGTGATTCGGCGTTAAAAGATATTCCGGCCGTATTTGTGAGTTTGGACCCGGAGCGCGATTCAGCTGAAGCGATGCACGGTTATTTAGAATTCTTTCATAAGAACTTAATCGGTCTACGCGGTGACCTGGTTAAAACGCACGCAGTTGCGAAGCAATACGGCACCTATTTCATCAAGGCGCCTCTTCCCAGCGGAAGTTCCGATGACCCGACACAGTATACGGTTGACCATACAGCGTACTACTTTGTCGTTGATGCCGACGGTGAATTACAGCGGGTGCTTGAGCACAACGCGAAACCCGAAGAGCTAGCGGAGGCGCTGCGCGCTTTATTGTAGCTGCCGCGCTCACGCAACCTGGCTTTGCTTTCCGGGTAATAGCGCCGTTTCCGTTTTGCAGTTGATGAGCATCAATGGCGCGTTATCTTCGTTGCGCAAAAAGCCTTCGATATGATAATCGTCCGTTCTCTGTTTCATTAGACCCTCAGACGAGTTGTCGGTACTGAAGTTAGACCAATCATAATCAATAATATCTTTAATATTATCGAGCCTGAGCGCGGACACTCGCCCTTGATCGTGTTCAACAAATAGGATGATAGGCCGAACGCTATTTTCAGCGCGCTCTTTCGCTTGCTGAAGATGATTGTGAAATGCCTTAAGGCTATTCTCTTGAGTTCGCTTGAGCAGTATCAGCGCTTGATCCTGATTCGCCAAAATCTGACAAATACGTTCTAGGTCTCTTTGTAATTCTTTGCAGGGCTCTTCTAGGCTGTTTATAACTTCAGTGAGCTCCGCATTGGTGTTTGAATAGGTGCGTGTCCACTTGAGCAACTCTTCGACTTTTGCTGGCTTCGTCGGCGCGCTGGACTGATGTTGAATGGCGGTTTCGATTTGATCAATCCAATTGAGATGCGCGACTTCATAGTCATCCAAGTCTGTCATCAGAGCGGACATACGATTTTGATGATCATCGGAGCCAATGAGCTTGTTGAAGTCATAAAGCTCTACCGTGTTGTTTTGATAAGTGATGACTTCATGGTTGAAACTGTTGAGTTCATCAAGCTGAATGTTGCGTTTTACATCCTTCTCGATGTACAGCACTTGCTGGAGTGGAATCGCAAAGGCGGCATCCTTGGTCGAGAACGTAATGACAGACAGTTTATTGTCCTTAAAGAGCGCATATGCACTTTCTTCACTCATGAGCCTTCCTCCATAGCGCTCGCGCTAATCGACTTAAAATAGTGAAGCTAAGTATAGACGGTGCTTTAAAACTCTCCAGAAAAAGCCAGATTTGATTCGCGGGGCCGTTGTTGGCTGGGAAACATTGCGCGATGGGGGTGCTTCATTTGCCATAAGCCACTTGCTGTCGCGATGGTGATGCCTCGTTCGCCAAGGCTTGGAAGCACCTCTTGAAGAAAATCTATTGTGACTTTATGAGGGTGTGCGATGGCGATCGCTTGGCCTTTCCTTTGGGCGATATCGAGCAGTTTTTCAAACTGCTTCTCGACGTAGTCGGGGGTTTGCTCATGGTCTAGAAATACATCGCGCACCATGGTTGGAATGCCGTAGCGTTTAGCGGTGCTCGCCGCGACTGAGCTAGCCGAGGTTTTACTATCCAAGAAATACAAAGGGTATGAGGATACCAACTCCATCACCCAAGACATGGCTTTTGGGTTCTGTGTTAAGGCACTGCCCATGTGATTGTTGAGTCCTACTAGGTGCGGAACGCCGACAATACTGGTTTGTAAGCTTCGCTGAACCGCAACTTTGTCCATGTCAGAGGTGAGTCCGCCAAAGCCCAGAGGAAACTGCCGAGTATTCTCCATTGGCGCATGAAGCATCACTTCTTTTCCAGCAAGATACGCTCTTTTTGAAAGTGCCAATGTGTATTTTCGTCCGGGTAAAAAAGACAGGGTAAGTGGGTAGGGCATGTCGACAAGCGCTTTACCGCGCTCATAGTGGTGACCTAGGTCATCAATTACAATCGCGATGCTTATTGGCATCGTGGACTCGGCAGATGCTCTATCATTGAAACCCGAGAGCAATGCGATGGCGAGCGCAACAGAGAGCGAGCGCTTCGTCTTACCGATGAGTCCATCGTGTTTGTAGAGGGTTGAAAAAAGCCCAGCGGTTGGCCGGGCTGATCGAAGAGCGCGCAAAATAATTAGATCTCGATTTTGAGAATATCGATCGCCTTCAAAAGGCTGATGGCCTCCTGAAGTTGGAAATCTCTTTCGAGCGCTTCTTTACGACGCTTTTGATCTGCATCTAGCTCATTATCTTCTTCTTCGCTGGACTCTGAACCGTCGTTACTTAAGTGTCCCTCAAGGTCCGCTTCGCGATAAAAGTCTTGCTCTTGCTTGTCGCTCAACTTAGCGCGGTTGACGGTAATGTCAGGCACGATGCCTTGCGCCTGAATTGAACGACCATTTGGTGTGTAATAACGAGCGGTTGTCAGCTTCAGAGCATGATCTTCGTCTAATTGCAGAATGTTTTGGACAGAACCTTTACCAAAACTCTGTGTGCCCATAATTACGGCACGATCGTGATCCTGGAGTGCGCCGGCCAAGATTTCGGACGCCGAAGCCGATCCACCATCAATGAGTACGATCACGGGCTTTCCTTCTAATGCATCGCCTGCTTCTGCGCTAAAGCTGAGCTGCGCGATCTCTGAACGACCTTTCGTATAGACAATTAAACCTTCATCCAAAAGCTCGTCCGCCATTTGAACCGCAGCTTGAAGCACGCCACCCGGATTATTGCGCAGATCGATGATCAAACCTCGCAGCTCTTCGGCTTCTTCTTTGAGGCTAGCTAGCTTGTTGGAAAATTGCTCACCAGAATTTGCTTGGAATTGCGAAACGCGCAGGTAGCCATAATGCTCATCAAGTACCATTGAGCGAATACTTGGAGTTTTGATTTCAGCACGCGTGAGTGTCATTTGAATGGGTTCGCGAGTGCCTGAACGTACTAGTTTGATCTTGATTTTAGTGCCCACTTCGCCACGCATCTTATCGACCGCCTGATCTAGGCTCATTCCCTTGACCGGCTTATTGTCGAGCTCAATAATTAAATCCCCAGCCTGGATGCCGCCCAATTGAGCGGGGGTCTCATCGATTGGTGCAATGACTTTAACGAAGCCATTTTCCATTCCAACCTCGATGCCAAGTCCGCCAAATGAGCCTGAAGTGCTTACTTTTAAATCATCGTAGGCGGTAGGTTCCAAATAGGCTGAATGCGGATCAAGACCACTCAACATGCCTCTGATGGCGTGTTGCAGTAACGCGGTGTCATCAATTTCTTCTACGTAGGCCGCTTTTATCTTTCCAAATACGTCTGCAAATTTGCGTAGCTCATTCAGCGGGAGAGGTGCTGGCTCTTCGGCCTCTTGCTCTGCGACACCTTGTGCGGCGCTTTCGTCCAACTCTACCTGGTCTGAAATAGTCTGTTCTTGCTCTGCCGGGATTTCTTCGGCTATAGCGGCGCCACTAAGGCTAGCGAAAACAATAACGAATGCACTTATCAGTTTGATCTTCATTCAAGTAATCCTGATGTTTATCTTTTAAGCCAGCGAAGAGGGTTTTGCGGCTTTCCGTTTTTACGTATTTCAAAGTATAGACTGGCTTGGCTGCGACCACCGCTATTACCTGCATAGGCGAGCACCTCGCCTGGGCGCACCCAATCACCAGCTTCTCTGAGTAAACTTTCATTATTGCCGTAAAGGCTAAGATAGCCATCCCCATGATCAATAATGATCAAAAGTCCAAAGCCTCTCAGCCAATCGGAAAACACGACATGTCCGTAATGCACCGCTGACACTTTTGCGTCTTCTCGTGCAGCAATACGTATGCCGTTTGAGCGTAATTTGCCAAGCGCCTGACGACTGCCGAAACGTTCGATGACTTTACCACGAGTAGGCCAGGGAAGCTTTGCCTTTTGCTTGCGAAACGGGGTGGATTCATCAGGGAGTTTCAGTTCTGATATGCTCTTCTCAACTTCACGTAGAAGTGTTTCAAGTCTTGTCTGATTTTGTTTGAGTTGTTCCAGCTCAGAGGTCTTGTTCTGTATGCTTTTCTCGACTTTCGCCAGAGTGAGCTTTCTTTGTGCACTCTGCTGCTCTAAGAGCTTTCTCTTGGTTTGCAGCGTTTCTCTCGCCGCATTTACCTCTGTCTGACGTCGTAAGATTGTCGCCTGAGTATCTTCTAAATGTTCGACGTCGCGCATGAACTGCGCGACTTTTTCGCTGCGTGCTTTATGGACGTAATTGAAATACCCGAGGTAGCGCGATGAATCCTGAGGATTATTTTGATCTAGTAGCGCTTTTATCGCAGGTTGTCTTCCCTCCAGGTAAAGCGCGCGCAACTCATCAACGAGATAACTCTGTTGCGATCGGAGTGATTTTTTCTGTTCTCTGAGTTGGATGTTGAGCTCAGACAAGTCTTTGAGCAGGCCTGCAATATCGGCCTTGTTTTGCTTGATTGCGAGCGATGTTGTTGAAATTTCTTTTTCTTGTTCGCGCAATTTTGCAATCAGGCCGCTCTTCTCTCGGTTTGCATTCTTTAACCAAACGGAGATTTCGGAAATGCTTTTTTTGAGCTTTTTAAGCTGCTCTTCGGATTCTTCTTGGCTTGCTGCAAGGGCGGTTGGTGCTTCGAGCGATAGAGGAATAAGGAGTAGCCACGAACAAAAAGCAAAAATGCCAAGCAATGAAAATCTGGTTCTACGAAACGGAACGCTTGTTTCACTCCTTGGCACGGATAGGGGTTCTCTATGTTGGTTTGAATGATGGTTGGCAGAGCTAGGCAATATGTTGCCTAGCTCGCAAGCACTATTGCGCGATTAAGCTTGTTCCAGTCATTTCATCAGGAATTTGCAAATCCATCAACTCTAATAGCGTTGGCGCGACATCGCTTAACTTACCATTGTCCGATAGTGCGAGTGAGCGATCGCCCAGATAGACTAATGGCACGGGTGTTGTCGTATGTGCGGTATGTGCTTGGCCCGAATCTGGGTCAGACATTTGCTCTGCGTTTCCATGGTCAGCGGTGATTAGGCCCTGGCCATTCACATCTTCTAATGCTTGGGCCACTCTCGCGATGCATTGATCCAAACACTCGGCGGCTTTCATGGCCGCGTCGTATTTTCCGGTATGACCAACCATGTCACCATTTGCGTAGTTGCAAACGACGAGGTCATAGTCACCGGATTTAATCGCCTCAACCAATTTGTCGGTAACTTCAGGTGCGCTCATTTCTGGCTTGAGGTCGTAGGTTGCGACATCTGGACTAGGGATGAGCTCGCGTGTTTCCCCGTCATACAGAGCTTCGCGACCCCCGCTGAAGAAAAAAGTAACGTGCGCATACTTCTCTGTTTCCGCAATGCGTAGCTGAGTTTTACCTAGCGTTTGCATATATTCGCCAAGGCTGTTTGGCAGATCACTTGGCGGATATGCGCAACTGGTCTTTATATCGGCTGCGTATTCCGTAAGCATCACAAAATCTGCGAGGCACGGCACTTTCTTTCTGTCGAAGTCTTTGAAGTCGGCATCAACGAAGGCGCGCGTGAGTTCGCGGGCGCGGTCAGCTCGAAAGTTCATGAATAATACGGCATCGTTGTCGCAAATCTGAGCCGCTTCATCACCCTGTGCTTGAAGAGACGTGGTGCTAACGAATTCGTCGTTTTCATCGCGTTCGTAGGCGTCTTTCAGAGCGGTAATTGGGTCGTTGGCTTGATACTGCCCTTTTGCTTGAGTGAGCAGGTCGTAGGCGGCTTCAACTCGATCCCAGCGATTATCTCGGTCCATCGCATAGTAGCGACCAACCATGCTCGCGATGCGTCCGATGCCTTTTTTGCGCAAGATGCCTTCCAGTTTCTCTAATGAAGGTTGGGCGCTGCGCGGCGGCATGTCTCGTCCATCCAAAAAAGCATGAACGTAGACCTTCTTTGCGCCGCGTCTTTCCGCTAATTCAATAGCCGCAACAATATGATCTTCGTGGCTATGGACGCCGCCCGGGGAGAGAAGGCCGAGAAGGTGAACGGCACCGCCTTTTTCGACAGCCTTATCAACCGCATTGCAAAGGGCTGCGTTATCGTAGAATGTGTTTTCTTCGATGTCTTTAGTAATGCGAGTAAAGTTCTGGTAGACAATACGGCCTGCACCTAAATTCATATGACCGACTTCGGAGTTGCCCATCTGACCTTCTGGTAAGCCCACTGCCATGCCCGATGTTGCAATTAGAGTGTGCGGTTTCTCTGACCAAATTTGATCCCAAAAAGGCGTGTTAGCGTTGCGAATAGCGTTTGATTCGCTTTGTTCACGGTAGCCCCAGCCATCTAGAATAATCAGTGCCGTTGTGCGTTTTGCCATAGTGCTTCTGTCTCGGAGTTAAGCTTATCGATATTGGGTCGCGATTTTAGCCTTTCTTGCTCTTCTTGGCGACTTATTCAGCCTTTCTCGCTGTCTCAGAATCTACGGCTTGTGTATAATGCGCGCCGAAATGACAGAAAGGGTAAGGTAATGGATCGTTTGTTTGAGTTTGCCGGAAATCACTGGGAATTAGTGAGTGTCTTCTTTGCGCTGCTAGCTGCGCTTTGGTGGACAGAAAAAGCCAAGTCGGGGCAGAGTTTGTCGCCCATGGCTGTCACGCAGTTAATGAATAAGGGAGAGGCCGTTATTCTAGATGTGCGTGATAAGAAAGAGTTCAATGAAGGGCGTATTACAGGCTCCATTCACATTCCATTTACGGCATTGAAAACACGCATTGCCGAATTGTCGAGCCACAAAGACAAGCAAATTGTCGTGGTCGATAAAATGGGTCAACATTCTGGTACCGCGGGTAAATTGTTAAAAGCGGAAGGCTATGAAAACGTCGCAAGACTCTCAGGTGGAATTACCGAGTGGAAGTCTAGTCATATGCCTTTAGTGCGTAAATAGTTGCAAAGTTAGACTAAATAGTTATTTAAAAGAGAGTTCGCAGTATGAGCCAAGATGTCGTTATTTATAGTTCAAATTATTGCCCTTACTGTATGCGTGCAAAGTCGTTGCTGAAGAAAAAAGGCGTTGCTTTCAAAGAGTTGATTGTCGATGGTAATCCAAAGCTACGAAGCGAGATGGAGCAAAAGGCCGGTCGGCATACTGTTCCACAAATCTGGATCGGTAGCGCGCATGTGGGTGGCTGTGATGAGCTGTACGCGGCTGAGCGTGCAGGCAAGCTTGATAAGCTATTGGCTTAGCGGTCTCATCTTTTTGAGCAGTTTGCTGATAATCGTTGGATAAATTCGTCTTATCACGTAAAAAAGAGAGCTATGCACTCGCAGTGTTTGACGAGAGGTTTTAGTATTCGCATACCGAACGCGCACTCTTACGAGTCAAAGAAACAACTTTAAGGTTATAAAAGATGTCTGAGAATGAAAACCCAGTAGAAAACACGCAAGACGAAGCCGCAAAAGAGCAACCACAAGCTGGGTTTGCGATGGATAAGGTTTACGTTAAAGACCTTTCTTTTGAGTCGCCAAACTCCCCTGTTATTTTCACTAAGCAATGGCAGCCAAAGGTCAAGATGGACCTGAATACCAAGCACAACGTGATAGATCAGGATGTTCATGAAGTGTCTGTGACAATCACGCTTACGGTCACGGTTGAAGATATGACTGCATTTATTGTGGAAGTGCAGCAAGCGGGTATTTTCCGAATTTCAGGTTTGGAAGGTCTTCAATATCATCATGCCGTTGGTGCGGTTTGTCCGAACTTGATCTTCCCGTACTTGCGTGAAACGATCGATAGCACAGTTGTTAAGGGCGGTTTCCAGCCTGTGATGTTGGCGCCAGTAAACTTTGATGCCATGTTTGCGCAAGCATTACAGAAGAAGCAACAACAAGAAGCAGAAGCAGCAAGTGCGGAAGCACAAGACTCTACTGTTCAGTAATAAGTAGATTGCGTCGCGAAGTGCTTCATGTACTTCGTGTTAGATGAAAAAAGGCCGCTCAATTGAGTGGCCTTTTTTTTGTTAGAAGCTTTATTTAGCTTCCAGCGCTGAAATTGAGTTGTCGCCATGCTTCATAAACCACAATTGCCACCGAGTTTGATAGATTTAAGCTTCTGCTTCCATCAAGCATTGGAATACGAATGCAAAACTCTTGACCGAGCCCTGATCGCACGTCATCTGGTAAACCTCGGGTTTCTGGGCCAAAAAGAAAGAAGTCATCCTTTTGGTAGTTTAGGTCTGTATGTGGACGACTTCCTTTTGTGGTCATACCAAAGATTCGCGCGTTTGGATGAGCATCGGTAAACGAGGCATACGATGCGTAGGTCAGAACATCGGCAAACTCGTGGTAGTCGAGCCCGGCCCGCCTTAACTTTTTCGTATCCAGATCAAAGCCTAAAGGTTCAATCAAATGCAGCTTGCAGCCGGTGTTGGCGGCAAGCCGAATAATATTACCTGTATTGGGCGGTATTTCCGGCTCGAACAAAACGATGTTAAACATGCCTAGCGTTCGACAGCCAGCGCTACACCCATGCCACCACCGATGCATAAGGTCGCAAGACCTTTATTGGCGTCACGTCGAATCATCTCATGAAGTAAAGTGACCAACACACGACAACCGGATGCGCCAATAGGATGGCCAAGAGCAATGGCTCCGCCATTGACGTTTACTTTGTTGGTGTCCCACTTCATTCCTTGGTTGACCGAAATTGCCTGAACGGCGAAGGCCTCATTGGCTTCAATCAGGTCTAGGTCATCGACGGACCAGCCTGCGCGCTCAAGGCAGCGTGTGCTCGCCGGGATTGGGCCTGTCCCCATGATCTCGGGCTGAACGCCGGCGTTCGCATAGGCTTTTACTGTCGCGAGAATGGTGAGACCAAGCTCGCGTGCTTTGTCTTCACTGCAAACGATAACGGCGGCTGCACCATCATTGAGTGAAGATGCATTCGCTGCGGTAACGCTGCCGTCTTTCTTGAAGGCGGGGCGCATTTTGGCAATCGATTCGAGCGTAGCGCCCGTTCGAATGTTCTCGTCCTGGTCAAAGGTGACTGGATCACCTTTTCGTTGCGGGATGGTCACCGGAATAATCTCTCCATCGAACTTACCAGCCTGCTGAGACGCTTCTGCTTTGTTTTGGGAGGCGAGTGCAAATGCATCTTGTGCCTCGCGCGCAATATCAAACTGCTCAGCGATATTTTCGGCTGTAATACCCATATGGTAGTCGTTGAACGCGTCCCAAAGACCGTCAGTGATCATCGTGTCGACCATGCTCCAAGGGCCCATGCGCTGGCCGTTTCGGCTATTTGGCAAAACATGTGGTGCGTTGCTCATGCTCTCTTGTCCGCCAGCAATGACCATGTCCGCGTCGCCAAGCTGAATAGCTTGAACGGCCATCTGTACGGCTTTCAGACCAGAGCCGCAAACCTTGTTAATCGTGATTGCTGGGACACTGGCAGGCAGGCCAGCTTTAATCGATGCTTGGCGTGCAGGGTTTTGTCCGCATCCCGCTGTTAATACTTGTCCTAGAATGACTTCGTCTACTTGCTCCGCGTCAATGTTTGCCTGCGCAAGCACACCTCGGATGACCTGATTGCCAATTTCAACTGCGCTGAGAGAGGAAAGGGCGCCACCAAATGAACCGATGGCACTGCGCCCCGCAGCAACAATAACAGCATTACGCATAATAAACTCCGAACAAAGTGAGGCCTTTGGCTGAGGCTAATGGTTCGTTACTTTTTAGCTTCTTTGAACAAAGGCTGAAGAATTAAACAGGAGCGGATTATAGGGGGAACTGTATAGAGCGTCTAATTTTGTCTGGACTCTTTTAGCTGCTTCAGCTCATTAATACGGGCGTTATCAATTGCTTCGCCGAGTTCTTTGCCCTTCAGGCCGCTGCGAACAAGCTCTTTGACGTCGATGTGCTTGGCGATTTGGAGTGCGCGTCGAAAGTATTCAGCTTGCGGATATGGTTCTGCTTCAAATCCCGTTCTTCCTCGAGCATCTGCGATGCAGACAAGAAGAATCTCTTCAAATAGCTCTGGTTTTCGAAGCGCATCGCAGGCCTTGATGACCTTTAAGACGGTCTCAGGCCGAAGTTCAAAGGCTCGATGGATGTGCGTGTGATACTGGCAGGCAAGTAACGCGAGTTTTTTCTCATGATTGCTAACTCGAAGGCGCTCACAAAGCGTCTTGATTGGCTTTAAACCACTGAGTTCATGTCCGTGGTGTTTTGGCCATTGAGCTTCGGGCGTTAGTGCTTTGCCAAGGTCATGAATCAATGCAGCAAAGCGCACGGCGATAGAGTCAGATAGCTGGCAAGCGGTCTCCAGACTTAAAAATGCGTGTAGGCCGCAATCAATCTCAGGGTGATGTTTTTCTGGTTGCGGAATGCCGAAGAGGGATTCGAGTTCTGGCATTAACTCTTTTAATGCGCCGCAAGAGCGAAGCACTTCGAAGTACCGCAAGGGTACATTTTCCGCTAGCGCGCGCGATGTTTCTTGCCAAACACGCTCGGGAGTCAGGTCGCGTAATTCGCCGGCATCGACCATTTCCTTCATTTGCGTCATTGTTTCTGGCGCGATAGAAAAACCCAGAGGGGCAAAACGTGCGCTGAAACGCGCAATGCGCAGAATGCGTAGGGGGTCTTCCATGAAGGCGGGTGAAACATGGCGCAGGATTCGGGCTTCTAGATCAGCTTTGCCGCAGAATGGGTCAATCAATTCCCCGTTTTTAGAGCGTGCCATTGCATTGATGGTCAGATCGCGGCGCTCCAGGTCTTGCTCGAGGGTAACGCTGCTATCAAAGTCACAAACGAAACCGTGATAGCCCCGACCTCGTTTGCGTTCGGTACGCGCGAGTGCATATTCTTCTTTT
>NZ_LWFT01001271.1:0-1011 GCF_001635105.1 Oleiphilus sp. HI0079 | reverse complement strand
GGCTCAGGTTGCAGGTTTAATTGCTCGGTATGGTCAAACCAAAGAAGCCTACGAAGGTATTGCCCGAATCATGGAGATGCCTATTGAGCGCGACCCAGACAAGCAATATCTGCAACGCGACAAAACTGAAGGACACTTTGAGTTGGAAGGCGTCGGCATGGCTTTTCCCGAGCAGACCGTGTCGGTCATAAAGAACGTCAATCTGAATATCCCCGCCGGAAGTCGCCTTGCGGTGATCGGACGTATTGGTTGCGGAAAGACCACACTGCTGCGCTTATTAATGGGGCTTTACACGCCAACAGAAGGTGTCATCAAACTCGATGGGCTCGACATTCGACAACTCGATCCGAGCGACTTGCGGGCGATGATTGGCTGCGTAGAGCAACAACCAACACTTTTCTCGGGTTCGATTCGCGACAATATCGCCTCGGGAACCCCCTACGCGACCGACGAGCAAATTTTGAAAGCCGCAGAAATGTCGGGTGTACTAGAATTTACGGCAACCCACCCTGAGGGCTTGAACCGTCAGACTGGCGAGAACGGACGCATGTTGTCTGGTGGCCAACGTCAATGTATTGCACTTGCGCGAGCACTGCTGCGAGATCCAAAAATTCTCATTTTTGATGAGCCCACAAGTGCCTTAGATCAAGATTCAGAGCGCCGACTTATCGCGCGTTTAAGCAAGCTTGCTCCGGATAAAACGATTATTGTGTTCACTCAACGCTTGGCCATTCTAAGTTTGCTCGATTCAATCGCAGTCATGGACGATGGCGAAATACTCATGCATGGCCCGAAACAAGATATCCTCGATCGTCTTGCTGGAAAGCCAGCCGCCCACTCAGATAATGATGGAGGCGTAGCATGAGCCTCTCCAAAAATCAGCTGAAGAAGCTGAATCAGCAAGATCTCAACTTTGTAACGGATGCGTCGCAAGGTGAGCTAATGCGAACCCCGAAAGTCGCGCAAGTGATCCTTTGGGCACTACTCGGTATGGTTGGTGTGCTTGCCGCT
>NZ_LWFT01001270.1:0-1105 GCF_001635105.1 Oleiphilus sp. HI0079 | reverse complement strand
CCTTGCGAGCAGGAATGGATACGCCCAGACAGAGACTATTGCTGTCTTCTGGAGCCAGTAACGCGAATAATCTGATCCATATTTTCATTGATGTACAGTTCATCCTGTTGTCGCACAGAGCTACCGCCAACAAACTCTTCCGCGGTTAACGAAACAGCACCTTCGCTATCCCGAAGCACCATCGATCCCGGCACTGACTCGACAACTCCTTGCAACTGACCTTCAGAGATAGAACTCAACGTTCTTGATCCAGGTGCATCCAACTTATACATTTTTGGGTTTCCTAAAACCCCTTCGTCCTTGGTGTAACTCTGGGAAGGACTGTTGCTAGAAAACTGACGATCTTCGCTAACCAACACCCGTATCTCTCTCTGTAAACCGTTTACATCATCGATGCTGATCACAGGCAGCCATTTCGCATCTTGCGTTGCAGATTCTACCTGGAGAGTCTTTGGGTTAATTTGGTTCGTGTCTATGCAGACCTCATTCGCAATGTCTGTGGCCGAACAATACAAGGCTCGGCTTTCGAAAAGGTACTTACCTTCGCGACAAGTTCCCGCATTGATATCGAACGAAGTACATTCTTCAGACGTGCCCTCCTCAAGCTTCGCGAAATTGCACTGTACTGGAGAAAAACCTTTGTAGCAGATGTTACTGGTTTTCAAACCGAGGATATTCGAGGTGATATAAATATTATCGTCCTGAATAATCGGCTTTGCTATGGATTGCACAAGCCGCTTACCTAGCAATAGACTCTCTCTGACGGTCGCTGGAGCCGTCGCTGGCTGATTATAATCGTAGAGCACGAGAGCATCTCTCTCCGACAAGCGGACGTTCATCAGCAATTTATTATCATAAATCTGAAAATCGAGATCCCTCATATGATCCGCGTAGTACTGCAGAAATGCGGTAAATGCGACGTCGTTTGCTGGATCATCGAGTTCATTTAGATCCTGATATCTCTCTGGCGTACACAAATCTTCTACTGGCGTATTCTGAACTTGTTCGGCTGCGGTTACACAGTAATCGGTCAAATCGACTGGAAAACTACACCCTAACCCGACGTCACACCCGGTAGTCACCTGCCAAGATGTACCGCCTACAT
>NZ_LWFT01001269.1:0-964 GCF_001635105.1 Oleiphilus sp. HI0079 | reverse complement strand
CCTCTTTCGAGGAGGGACGGCTGTTTGGATCGCCGTTATATTCTGTCGTAGCACCTGGCTCAATCGGCGTACCCCACGGGATCAGCACCTGATACTCATAGTCGTCCGATATGGTCGGCATAGTGGTATCAACAACATCTGCAATCGCAACAGGCTTAAAGCCAACCAGCTTCTTATTTTTTTTCTTATGGTAACCGTTACCAAAACCCCACTTTGCAGAGGCTGAGGGCGCTAGAAAAGCGGCTGTTGAACCCGCTAACGTGCCTTGTACAACCTTGCGTCGACTAACGTATGCGTTCAAAACCTTGTCAAAAGGCGTATTATTTGAAGGGTTTGATGAGTTGTCATCTGGATCTTGAAACCCCGATTCTTCAACTCTCTGATCGATCTTGTTGTCTGTCATGATAGCGTCTCCTCGCTAAATCGTTTTTGCTGCATGTCTGATTCGAAAATCAGATCAAACTTAAGGCTTTGTAGGTATTTCAGGCTTACCTTAAGCACAGCGCATGACAGTTCAGAGGCAGTTATTTGAAAGATTCTTTACAACGAGCTTCACGCCTTTACCATCGCGAGGAGCACGCTCTCGTTTTAGAGCCCAAGGTAAACTAAGCTGATCAGCGAAGCAGCGCGTATTCATTCATGTAGATGACAAACCAAGACGTTTAGGAGGGGCTCAAGCCATGCAACACGATGAACAATCTAACAGCACCCCGAGTCTCGGCCTTGTATGGTTAACGGATGATTTGCGCTTGGACGACAATGGCCTACTTTCGAGGGCTGCAATGGAGTGCGACAATCTCATCATCTGTTTTTTTATCGATCCCACTCATTTCAAACAAGATATGTATGGCTGCCAAAGGTTAGGATTACACCGTCGACAGTTTTTATCCGAAAGCCTGCTCTTTCTGCGAACAAAACTCGAAGCGCTAGGTCAACGCTTGAACATATTTTTAGCGAAACCACT
>NZ_LWFT01001268.1:0-1136 GCF_001635105.1 Oleiphilus sp. HI0079 | reverse complement strand
GGTGGAGCGTGATGGCGCGACGGCAAAATTGACCGGCGGCGGCTCCATGCAGGGAGGCAAGATTGATGTACCTGCAGATATTTCTTCAGCGGCCTTCTTTATGGTAGCTGCGTCAATTACCCCAGGATCGGATTTAACGCTTGAACATGTTGGTTTAAATCCCACGCGTATTGGTGTGGTGAATATACTCCGCGCCATGGGTGGAGACATTACTATCAGCAACCAGAAAACGGTTGGTGGTGAACCGGTTGGAGATATTCGCATCAAACATGCCCAGTTGAAGGGTATCCAAATACCAGAAGATCAGGTTCCTTTGGCGATCGATGAGTTTCCAGTGCTTTTCATTGCTGCAGTGTGCGCTGAGGGTGAAACTATTCTCAGCGGTGCAGAGGAGCTTCGTGTTAAAGAGAGCGATCGCATTCAGGTAATGGCCGACGGTCTTGCGCAGCTTGGTGTGCGTACGGAAGTGAAGCCGGACGGCATTGAAATTAATGGTGCCACCATGCAGGGCGGAACCGTACATAGTCATGGTGATCACCGGATAGCGATGGCATTTTCGGTCGCGGCTCTCCGGGCTGAAGGTGAAATTGTGATTAATGATTGTGCGAATGTAGCGACTTCGTTTCCGAATTTCGTTGAGTTGGCGAATCGGGTCGGGATGAGTGTTGTTGTAAACGGTGATGCCTGATGATGGCTAACTTGCAAGCTCCTGTCCTTTGTATAGATGGCCCTAGCGGCTCAGGCAAAGGTACGGTGACTCAGCTGGTTGCTAACCGGCTTGGTTGGGCGATTCTGGATAGCGGAGCTCTTTATAGGTTGACGGCGATTTCGGGTATGCGTAGCGATATCGACTTTGGCGATGAGGCCGGACTGGCCAGTTTGGCTGCTACGCTAGATTGCGAGTTCAAGGCGTCAGAAGATGGTGAGCCTGTCAGGGTTTTCTTGGGTGGAGAGGATGTGACATCCGAGTTGCGTCTTGAGACGACGGGCAATAATGCATCGAAGGTTGCTGTATTGCCTAAGGTGAGAGAAGCGCTTTTGCAACGCCAGAGAGACTTTCAGCAATTGCCTGGTTTAGTTGCTGATGGTCGTGATATGGGCACTGTTGTTTTTCCAGAGGCGCCATTCAAAGTAGT
>NZ_LWFT01001267.1:0-631 GCF_001635105.1 Oleiphilus sp. HI0079 | reverse complement strand
GCGTGGTTTAATCTGCCATATCGCTCTCATCATAGGTCAAACTCAAAGGAAAAGTGACCATCGCTCTCCGTGCATCCGGATCTGACGGAAGCTCCAAGTATCCCGCACCTAATACTGCACTGTAAAACGCCTCATCTAGCGCATCGTTTCCAGAGCGTTTTTTAAAGGCGATAGCATTAACTTTCCCTTGCCGATCTAACAATATTGTGATCACGCCTTGATAGCGATTTCCATCTTTCTTGGGAGCGTCAAGATACTGAGTGATGCGCTTGACCCCTGCCAGCATAGACTGATCGAATATCTGCCGCTCAAGAGGGTTGAGTTCCTGAATCAACTTCATACCATCTACTTCGCGCTTTTTGACCTTGGATGTACCCGCACCCTTTGTCTCAATAAGCGCTCTCTGTAATTCTCGATCACTCAGCTGCTGCATGCTTCCAAACTTCTTGAAACGCTCGCCATCAACAACCTTGTTCGCATCTTTTATTGGCTTGCCTTTTTTCGGATCTGCCTGCTTTGGTCCTTGCGCTTTTTTGGGTTCACCTTTCTTGGGTTCACCTTTCTTGGGCTCGCCTTTCTTGGGTTCGCCTTTTTTGGGCTCACCTTTCTTGGGCTCACCTTTCTTGGGTTC
>NZ_LWFT01001266.1:0-713 GCF_001635105.1 Oleiphilus sp. HI0079 | reverse complement strand
TGCCTTGATCTCAATCCTTATTTACCTCTTGGTATTGATGAGACGCAAATCGCTTTCGTTGACGCCTTCCTGCTCTTCTGCCTGCTGGAAGACTCGCCGGTTCTTAGTGCCGAAGCATGCGAAGAGCTTGAGGGTAATTTCTCGTCCGTCACCACCGATGGAAGAAGACCAAACCTGACGCTCAAACGTCTTGATGAAGAGATTTCACTCACCTCTTGGGCAACGGAGATTCTTTCCCGGATCAACGACTACGCCGCTTTGCTAGATAACACCGAGAATACGACGCTCCACCAAGAGAGCATTGCACTTCAGCAAGCAAAAGTAGATGACGCTAGTCTATGCCCCTCTGCGCGGATTCTGGAAGATATGCGAACAGAACAACAAAGCTGGCTTGAGTTAGCGGGGTCTCTGTCCAATCAACACAAACATACGCTAACGGCAGCAACTGACATGGCCGCTATTCAACATGAATTTGAGAGGCTTGCCGCTCAAAGCCATGATAACGCTGAGCAAATCAAACAAGGAGATACGGTTTCTTTTGACAAGTTTCTTTCGGACTACGTCAGCTAGACCAGACTCATCCAACGCCGGTCGGCGCCAAGGTTACTGATCTTGCGCTATATGCGCTAGATCGTTTCAGCTGAAACGCCTATTCTCTATGACTCTTTGCGCCTACATTCTTTGAGACGCCCCCCTTATTTAAACATCCGCCT
>NZ_LWFT01001265.1:0-766 GCF_001635105.1 Oleiphilus sp. HI0079 | reverse complement strand
AGTGGGTCGAGACACTTATCCAGTTATGCGGATGCGCAAAAAGATTTGAGCTTGGCGTTGCAAGCCCTAAACAAAGCAGTAATCCGAGAAGGTGGTTCTTGAACATGTAAGCGTCCGAGAAGATAAAGTCCTCTTTTGTGTATTTTGACGTATCAATAGACAGAAGCAAACGATTCATAACAAAACTATGAAACACTAAACATTTGTAAGCTGGATCTATTATGGGTGTAGTCTGCTATGATGTTGTTTTTTAGTATGTCGTGTCAGGTATAAATGTTTTATGGGTAGTAATAAGGACAGCAATCAAAGCAGTAAACCAAAGATTCTCTGGGTAAATGTACTCTTCTTTTTGATTACCGGTTTGTTTGCCGTGGTGGTCGTTCCTTGGTACGGAATCGTAGAGGGTTATGATTTATTTCAAGTCGTCGCGGCTCTTTTATGTATGGGTTATTGCGGTATGTCTATTACTGCCGGTTACCACCGCCTGTGGTCGCATCCGACATATAAAACCAAGAACTGGATCAAGGTGATTTATGCCTTGGGCGGCGCTTTTGCCATGCAAAATAGTGCCTTGCATTGGTCTTCTGATCATCGTGTCCATCATCGCTATGTTGATCAGAACGATAAAGATCCTTATTCGGCCAAGAGAGGTTTTTGGTACTCGCATATGGGATGGATGCTTCGAGATTATAGTGGAGATCGCTATAACGATTACTCTAATGCGCCAGATTTAAAGCGAGATCCGATCGTGATGTGGCAACATCGT
>NZ_LWFT01001264.1:0-748 GCF_001635105.1 Oleiphilus sp. HI0079 | reverse complement strand
AGAAAATGCCTAGCACCGTTTGGATTCAATTCGTAAAGTTGCCCTTGCTTGGTAAAGTTAAAACGCGCCTTGCGGCGACGATAGGCGATGAGGCAGCACTTGTTGCACATAAGCGATTGACGATTGCGGTAAATACACAATTATCCCGATACATTAGCGAGCAAGGCAATGATCACATCCAGCATCTTTGGCTTGGCGTCGGTGGCGTCGGCGGACACACTTCCGATTCGGCTTATCAGTCAGGGCTTGATGTTTATAAACAGCAAGGCCTGATTTTCCAAGAAGCCTTTTTGCAGGACGGTCAAACTCTGGGTGATCGAATGCGGGTGGCCTTGGGAAAGGGGCTTGAGGTGGCGGATCGAGCGTTTATTGTTGGAAGTGACTTTCCTGTTTTGGATTTGGATTATCTCGCGTCAGCCGAAGAGGCACTTTCGCACGCTGATGTAGTTCTTGGTGCCACGGAGGACGGGGGCTACGGGCTCATCGGCCTAAAGCGGCCGAATACTGCGGGTGACAATTTGCCGCTGTCTTTGAGCGGTTTTCGTGATGTACTCTGGGGAACAGATGAAGTTTGCCAGCAAACTCAAGACATTATGCGGAGCGCGGGCTTGAAGACTCATCTACTAGCAACACGTTTTGATGTTGACGACGAAGTAGATTGGAGGCGCTGGCAAGCCAGCGCCTGGAATAACTAATTCGTTATACTTTTGTTGCGAATAAGTCTATTTGGTTAATCGTATTATCTACC
>NZ_LWFT01001263.1:0-554 GCF_001635105.1 Oleiphilus sp. HI0079 | reverse complement strand
TAGCTATTACTCGGTGGCTTGATTCAGCTCATCTCTCTCCGAATCAAAACAGTTAAAGTACGCGATAAGAACTCAACTCACTCACACAACGAGGAGATCAACGTCATGATAAAGCTCTTAGAAATTGGCATTGAATACGCAGTGGCTTTTTCAGTTTCTGGAAAAATCACCGAAGACAACATGGATTTTATTCTGAATGTTGCAAGAGAGAAATCAAAACAAAACGAACATATTGTGATTCTTGAGCGCATCGAGTCCTTTGATGGCGTGTCCCTAACCGCCTTAATAGAAGAGTTCAAATATCTGCGAGAGGTCGGCTTTTCAAACATCAAGCGGGTTGCCGTCGTTACCGATAGCAAGTGGATAAAACCCATTGTCACAATCGAAGATAAGATCTTCCGGTCTATGGATATTAAATGCTTTCCACTTGAGCAAGAGGCTGAGGCGATCAAGTTCCTATGGGGCGAAGATTAGGCAGCATTCATAACCACAACGACCAAAGCATGGACCACAATCGTATGCAGCATAACAACGCACTAGCCCGTCGAATATCG
>NZ_LWFT01001262.1:0-813 GCF_001635105.1 Oleiphilus sp. HI0079 | reverse complement strand
CTTTGGAGGCGACCCTCTTTGCCAACCAATGGAAAGACGGAATTGTGCTTGTGCCAACGACGCCGCCGCTCAATCAATATGTCAATACTGGGCGCAATGAATCTTATGGCGTTGAATTTGTCGCGCGACGCCAAATTGATCAGCTTAGGCTCGAAGGCGTGGCGAGCTTTGTGGATAGTACCAACAAAGAAGCAGATACCGACTATGTGGCGTTTCCTTCATGGATATTAAATTTGGAAGGCGGATATCGCTTTGTGGATGCGGATCTGGAGCTGATTTTAAAGCAACGTATCATGCTCGACTACGCAGAGGGCGATTACTTGGGTGCCGCAAAGCCTGACAGTGCAGACGATTACTATCGAACAGATTTGAGTTTGGTTAAAGGGCTTGATTTCTTTGGCATGAGTGGAGATCACTCTGCGTTTTTGCAGGTCTACAATCTATTTGATCAGGACAATGTTATTCCGTCTCTATATAACTCGGAAGGAGGCTTGTCGGATCGGGGCATCGGCCTTGATGTTGGGTTGAGCTTCGAGTGGTGAAGCGAGTCAAATAATCGGTCGAAATATCATTGCGGGCATGCTTTTTTCTACAGGTCGGTTGATGTAGTCTTACCTCCAAAGGACAAAAGAGACAGGGAAATCCGTACCTAGGCCTGTTTGTCTTTCGCGCAAATCCCAAGGATAAGGAATTACCGCAATGCCGCTTCAATGCTTATTCAAAAGAGCATGCATCCTCTTTGTTGTCAGCCTTTCTTCCGGGTGTGCGGTTACTTCTGTTTTTAATCCCTACCCCAGTCAGGCACAAGAGTAT
>NZ_LWFT01001261.1:0-22251 GCF_001635105.1 Oleiphilus sp. HI0079 | reverse complement strand
CAATAGCCCGCTATTTTGATTGTTTACTGGCCGAAAAGAACCAGATGTGTCCGTTTTTAACGAAGTTGTGCGCCTTTTGACTCATTTGTGGACAAGTGTTGCGATAAACTTTTGCGCACCGCTTTTTTGGTGGTAACGAAAGAAAACTTGGAGAGAAACAATGATAAATCTAAAAAAAGTTGTATCTAAAGTTGTAAAGGTGGCAGCCTTTTCGGTTGTTGCAATTAGTGTTGTTGGTTGTACGGGCAACCCATATGAAGAAACCGTTAACGGTCGAAATGATGTCGTGACCCTGGGCGACTCCATTTTCGATTTGAATGGCGTTATCCAAGAAACATTGGAAGCGCGCGCGGGCACTCAGTTCCGTGATTACACGCAGTCAGGTGCCGAGTTGCAAGGTGGTTTGCTAGCGCCATCCGTTGTAGAGCAATATAACGCAGCTAACGCGCACAATGGCAACATCAGCACGATCCTAATGGATGGTGGCGGTAACGACATCCTGATCCCTGCTACTTTGCTTGACCCATATGGCTGCCGTACGCACTGGTGGAGATGGTGGCCTTCAAGTTCTTGCTACAATCTGATCGAAGACCAGTACTACAACGCGGTTAGTCTGCTTAACACGATCGATGCTGATGGTGTGGCTAATGTTGTATGGTTGGGTTATTACGAGCTTCCACGTGGTAATGCAAACCTAACTACTGCACTTAACTACGGTGATGACTTACTTGGTTATGCATGTGAAGTGAGCTCAGCTGCAAGCTGCCAGTTTGTTGATCCACGCGGCACGGTTCCAGCGAGCCAAGTTGAAGGTGACGATATTCACCCAACTCCAGCTGGATCAGTTAACCTAGCGAATCAAATTGAGCCAGTATTGTTCCCGCTTCTATAGGGCACATATCTGACAGAGATACGGAGCAAGTCTGTATCTAGAAAACGCCCTCGTTCGAGGGCGTTTTTATTTGCGATGATTTTAATTGGTGTGAGCCGGTTCTAATCTAGCGGTTTTGGTGCATGGTTAAATAGCTTTGTAAGCTTCGAAGAATCAGGACTAACGATGAAAAAAATAATAATTTTTGCTAGTGCAGTGTTTGTAGCTGGTGGCATCACATATCTTTCCTTTCAGTCTCAATCAGAAAATGAAATAGCTAGAGATGGCTCCTTTGGTAGTGGGAATATGGCGCCTGAGATAGAACAAAAGGCTGCAATAAAGCAAGCTGCGATACCCGAGGTGCTCAAGAAGAAGGGGAACATGGCGCCCGATGCGCTCGTAGAGCAGCTGAGCAGAAAAATGCGCGCGCAATTTGCTGACAGCATTAACAGTATCGTTGTGCAGGTTAGTTTAAAAGATATGCGAGTGGGCTTGGAGTCAGAGTTTCCGGGGCAAGGTTCTCAGATGTTTGAAGAGATCCTTAGGCGGGCATTTCCTGAGCTTGCTGACCAGATTTTGCTCGCCATTGCCAACATGGATGCATATGACGAGTGGCTGGTTGATAGCTATCTCGATTTGAATGATATGAATGCCGTGGCCAAAGATAACACTGTATGGAACAAGCGCATTGAGTTGTTTGGTGAAGAAGATGCGCGATTAATTTGGAATGAAGAGATCGCTCAAGATCAGCAGCGGGAGCGCAATGTCAAAACGGTTATGACGGAATTGAATACCGCCTATGATATGCCTTTGGAAGATCGCGTTTATACCATGCAGGTCGCTATGCAGGATAATTATGGCGATACCCCCGAGGGTTTACTAATGGGCACCGCGAGTGTGACGACCCAAATGGTGTTCCGGTTAGACTCTGTACAAAAAGAGTTAGCGGCGATGGAGGCCGACGAACGCCAAGAGACAATCAACCAAATGCGTTTGCAATTGGGTTTCCCTGAAGACCGCATTGGTGTTCTGGCAGAGCAGGACAAAAAGAATGACGAAATGTGGGATAAGGGTAATGCCTACATGGAAGAGCGAGAAGCGCTTGTTGCAACTTATCAGGGTGAAGACTTGGAAACCGAGCTTGATTTGCTGCGGCTGAAACACTTTGACGATCGTAATGCATACTCGCTCAAGCAAGAAGAAGCGCTTGGTATGATGCGCTATGAGCGCCAGCGTATTTACGGTTTGAATTGATCATCCACAACGTGAGCCTGTTTGCGGAGATGCTCAAGGCTCACGGCGGGTTTTCGTACTGTTAGGGTTTTAGCTTCTTATACGTCCCGTCTAGCCAACCCTGAATTTCAGACATGTACCACGGAGAGAAGGGGTTGTCAGATACACCTCCAGCCGTTCGGGTATGCAACATGCTTTCATTCATGTCAGCGGCAATTCGCACAGAGGCTGCGAAGCTTGTTTTTCTGCCTGCTGACTCGTATAGCTGGCCCTGATGCGGTGTTGCGCGTCCGCCAATCATTGGTACCTCACCGCTGTCTATCCCAAAGTATTCAGGCACTTTGCCTTGTAAGAGGATGTTGGTGAACTTGAAACGATTTTGCTCTCCCCATGTGATCGAGACGAAGCCGGATTTCGCTTTTTCGAATGCATCACTAAAACACTGGTGCTGGCTTTTCTCCTTGAACCAGATTGAATTTGAGTCTAAAAAGCATTGATCGAAATTCTGATAGAAGTCAATGAACAGACAGGTTTGTTCGCGCAAATGCCGAGATAACTCAGGGCTGATTTGCTCATCTTGGAATACCAATTGGCGTAGTTCTGTATAAAACGCCTCAAATAATGCAGCGCCCGTAGAGTAACGGTCGTAACACTTATCCCAGTCCAGAAGAATCTCAGCGAGCAAGCAATCGTTGAAGTGCTCTTTTAGAATCGGCGCAAGAATCGCCATATACTCTTCGGCTTGAAGGGAGTAGGTGTCCATTTGTATATCGCGTGAGCTGGCGATATCTTGTTTTTTGTCATCAGAGAGCAGCTGGGTAATCCTGCGAGCTCTATGGTCAGCCATCGGCATATTAATCGGTGATGCTGTACCAAACTCGTTTAAATCCTGATTGGCCGTAACAAAGAAACCTTGTTCAGGATTAAGTACGTTTGGAAGTTCCGAAGGTTTGTAAAATCCCGTCCAGTCGTAGTCCTTGTCCCAACCTAGGCCAGGAACGAAACCGTTCCAGCCTTTATTGCGCTTCGGACAAAGGCCTGACATTTGATAGGCGATGTTGTTGTCACGATCTGCGATGACCCAATTCCAAGCGCTCTCTATTTGTCCGCTAAAGTGCTGCATTTCTTCTGCGTTACGTGCGGTCACGAGCTGACGAGCTGCATTTAGACCAGCGGCCCCATAATTGGCAGGAGACCAAAGCGTAGAGAGGTAGAAACCCGGTTCTTGAGGATCTCCATCCAAAATACCGTGAGGATTTTCATAAAAGACTTCAACGTGGTCTAGGTTCTTTTTACGAAGAATATGCTCTTCTCGCATCTCGAATTTTCGCCATGATTTTCCTCTGCGATACTTGCCGTCTTTGCATTCTTCAATCCAGCTATCGACCGTATCTGCAAAGGTGTAGGTTGCTCCCCATGCGACGTCATAAGATCGGCCTATGAGCAATCCCGGAATGCCCGGCATACCATAGCCCATGGCTTGGTAGTCAGGGCAGCTAAGTACTGCTTCGTACCAAACATTGGGAAGCCGATTAACTTCGAGGTGGGGGTCGTTCGCCATTATGGCTGCGCCGCTTTTGGTTCGCGAGCCTGCGACAACCCAATTATTTGATGCCATCATGCGGGGTATTGCGGCTTGCCAAAGTAGCTCCAATGGAATGATGCGCTCAGGTAACTTCACTTTCTGAATCAGTTCGCGGTCATATTCTTGTCCTTCAAGAGGGAAAAGACTGGACAGTTTTTCATCGCTTACGCCATTTTGTAGCAGTTCGATGAATAGGCGTTCTGATTCGGCCTGAGTTTGTGCGAGTGTGAGGTAACCGGTCATACGGAAGATTAAAATGATATCTGTAACGGTCCACGGCTCAGGTTCACCACTAAGTAGGCGCATTAGACTGACGCGGCGCGCTCTGAAGCCGGCGTTTATTCCATCGCATAGTGCCTGACACCAAGAGAGTGTATCTGGCTCTAATTGCCCGATGACTTTCTTCGCATCGCGACGCCAGTTCATCCGCCGGAAAAAACGGTCGATGTTGAGGTTATCTTCGGTGTCGTCTAGGAGTTCACATAAGCGGCCCTGTCCGAGAATGCGCATGAACTGGAGTTGCATGCTTCGATCAAATGCCTGGCAATAGCCAAGACCCCAGTTTAAATCATCAATTGAGTTTGCGTGAATGTGCGGAACACCGTGCTCATCTCGGGTAAGACGAAGGTTCTTCGGTCTAGGCCCTCGGATACGGATAGTTTGACTTTTAGGCAGTTTAAACATGATCGACTACTTTGTGATTATTTTTTAAAACACTATATTCTCTTTTATCGCATTCAACAATGCAGCAACAACCCAACGACAACCTAACGAAAACCCAACAACAAGGATGCCGACTTTGTTTATCGCATGCGCAGAATTGTTCAAGATCGGGATTGGGCCATCGAGCTCCCATACGATGGGCCCCATGCTAGCCGCGGTTTCTTTTCGAGATCGTGTAGGCGAGCTTATTCATGCATCAACGAAGCAAACGGATCAATCGCGACTTCAAGGCATGGTACTTGAGTGCACACTGTATGGTTCGCTCGCGTTTACTGGTAAAGGCCATGCGACAGATCAAGCGGTGATGTTGGGGCTTCATGGTTATTCTCCATCAGACTTGGTTGCTGAGAATGTTCCGGCGTTGCTCGATAATTTACATAAACGGAAAGGCATAGATATTGACGGTGTTGAGATTCGCTACACAGATGCGCAGTTGTATTGGGAGGCAACGAGCCTTGGACTCGCCCATCCAAATACGCTCGCATTTAGCTTGAAGCAGGGTGGGTCGGTTGTCTGTACTGAGCGCTATGTGTCCATTGGTGGTGGATTTGTGGTGACAGAGAGTGCTTTGGATGTTCAGTCTTTGAATATCATTCCCAATATCGATGTGCCTTTTTCCTTCGACTCTGCAAGCGAAATGCTCGAAATGGCACGAAGCTCTGGCTTCACGATTTCTGAAATGAAGCGCCAAAACGAATATGTTCGTCAGCCAGAGACAGCGAAGCTGAGTGAGAGCATTGCGGATATATGGAATGCAATGGGTCAGTGTGTCCGGCAGGGTTTGGATACTCAGGGTATCTTACCCGGAGGCCTTAAGGTGCAGCGCCGTGCTAGTGACTATTATCAAGATCTTAAAGGTGCGGAGTCAGTGCCTGAAAGCCATGAGTGGCTAAGCGCTTATGCGATGGCTGTTAACGAGCAGAACGCGAATGGTCAGATGGTGGTGACTGCCCCGACGAATGGCGCTGCCGGCGTGATTCCCGCCGTTCTCTATTATTTTGAGCAGCATTGTCTATCCTCGCAATGTTTAGCGGCGTCGCAGCGTGAAGACTTCTTCTTAACGGCGGCAGCCATTGGCGGACTGATAAAACATAATAGTTCGATTTCAGGCGCGGAGGTGGGCTGTCAGGGTGAGGTCGGTTCTGCCGCTGCAATGGCCGCTGCAGGCTTGTGTGCTGTTAAGGGTGGCAGCCCTGAGCAGATTGAGCATGCGGCTGAAATTGCGCTGGAGCATCATCTGGGAATGACCTGCGACCCAGTGCAGGGGCTGGTGCAAGTGCCATGCATTGAGCGCAACGCCTTTGGCGCAGTGAAAGCGTGGCTGGCGGCAGATCTCGCGTTGAGAACAAAGACTGGGCACGTAATGTCTCTGGATTCATGCATCAAAGCGATGCATGAAACCGGACTGGCAATGTCAGATAATTACAAAGAGACCTCTCTTGGGGGGCTCGCTGCATCTTGGGTTGAGTGTTAGCCATGCTGCTGGTCGCTTAATCGCGGTCTGTACCTGCTTCGGAGGCTGCAATAACGTGAGGTTCGTCTGCCGCATCGGCATACCATCGCTGCATTGACGGTAGCGTGAGGATTTTGTCCATATAAGCGTGACTTGTGTCTGATACTTCGATGGCATATGTCGCAAAGCGTGATACGACAGGGGCGAACATACAATCGACAATGCTGAACTCGCCAAAGAGCCATTCGCCGTCATGTCGGTTGAGTGCATCTTGCCACATACCGTCAATGCGATGAACTTCATGCTCGCACTTCTCGCTGAGTTTAATCTTGCGACTGGCGCGACAGTTCATGGGGAGTTCGCTACGCAGAGCCGCAAATCCCGCATGCATTTCTGAGCAATATGCGCGTGCAACGGCGCGTTCTTTAGCGCGCTGAGGCCACGCTCTATTATCCAGATGGTTCTCGGAGATATACTCGCATATCGCAAGGGATTCCCAGATGGTCATTTCTTCGTCAATTAAAACAGGAACTTTAAAGCTTGGTGAGTATTCTGCGAGCAACTCATGGCTGCGAGCCTGTCTGAGGGGAATTACCGTTTCTTCGAAATCGAGATCAAAGTGAGACAGCAAAAGCCAAGGACGCATCGACCAGGATGAATAGTTTTTGTTTCCAATGATCAGTTCCATGCCTGTCCTCCTGACAGAATTGAAGTTGGGGTGGCGATGAGCGCAGGCTTACATGAATAGGGTTATCTCGAAACAACTCGCTCAAGACAACTAATTCAAAACAGCTAACTCAAAACAGCTAATTCACAACAACTAGCTCAAAACAGCTAACTCAAACAACGATCGCAAAAGAATTGAGCGTTTAGGCTATCCGCCAGATCGCTTAACAGTATAGCCTTTATCAGAAAGTAGCTGGGTGATTAAGTCTCGCTGATCACCTTGTATTTCAACTGTGTGTTCTTTCAACGCGCCGCCAACACCGCACTTCTTTTTTAGCTCTTTGGTGATAATCTTAAGCTTCTCTTTCTTCTCGAGAATGCCTTCGATTAACGTAACGCCTTTGCCACCGCGACCCTTTCGCTCGTAGCGAACACGAACAACGCCATCACCTTCTGGTGTTTCATCATCGCTGCACGTGCAGTTGTTTATAGCCTGTTTGCAACTTGGGCAGGTTTTTCCTACCTCAGTTGAGTAAACGAGGCCTCCAAGATCAGCAAAAGATTTCGCTTTCGGCATGACGCTTTCCTATACACATTAGACGTTATTTTAAATGCTGAGTCGCTTAACGGGGCGCATTAGCGAGCGGGAGCCATAGATAGCGCCCAAGCCCACAACTAGATTTGACAGCGCAGCGCCAGCGTAAATGCCGTCTAGGCCAAAGTAAATAGACCCTAAATATGCGAGTGGTACGAAGAGCCCTATCAAACGCATAAACGACATCAAAAGTGACGGTATCGGTTTTCCCATACCGTTATAGCTTGATGAGGTAATCATAATCACAGCGAGAAAAAAATACGACCATGGTACCGCTAATAGGTAGTGACTCGAGGCAGAGACCACCTTTGCGTCGTCAGTGAACAGCTGAGAAATATCTTTGCTAAAGAAGAGTAAGATCAAGGTTAACGCAAAGCAAAAAGCAAGGCTAAATCGTCGCGTGAGAAGCAAGCCTTGCGCTACTCTATCTTGACGCCCAGCACCCCAGTTCTGACCAACAAATGGCCCCATAATGGAAGAGATCGCCATGATTACCACTAGGCATAGCGACTCGATGCGACTGGCTACGCCGAAGCCCGCGACAGCGTCGGTCCCGTAAGCGGCAACCAACCATGTTGCATAAGCGACGGAAAGGGGGGCGATTAGGTTTGTGCCAATGGCGGGAATGGCGAGCCGAAGAATATCTAGCCAGCTTTGGACGATGCGTCCCTTACAATCGCTCAAGCTTAAAAACCGAAGCCTGACGGTGAGTAAATATAAGCCGATGAAGAGAGCAAACGAGTAAGAAACGATGGTGGCGACCGCTGCGCCGGCTAGTCCCATTGCAGGGAAGCCGAAGTAACCAAAGATCAAGATTGGGTCGAGAATGATGTTTACAACTGCGACCACCATCATAATGACACCGGGAATGAAGGTATTCCCGGCTGCTCTCAATGCGGAATTACCGACCATCGGTATAACGACAATAAAGCTTCCGAGAAACCAAATATCCATAAACTCATGAATAAGCGGCATGAGATGAACTGGCGCACCCAGTGTTCTAAAAATAGGCGTGATGTTTTGATAGCCCAGCACTGCGAAGCTGGCGGCAATCACGACACCGATGAACAGAGACTGTGTTGCGTACAGCCGGACCGTTTTGGTCTGGCCTGCACCGATGGCTCGGGAAATCAACGAGGAGCTTCCGATACCAATGCCGAAGGCCAAACTGAGTAAAACCGAAACGATGGGGATGGTGAAGCTCATCGCGGCCAACGGTTCTGTACCAAGTTGTCCGACGTACCACGTATCGACGAGGTTCATCGACATGATCGATAAAATGCCCCAGATCATCGGCACGGTCATTCGTTTTAAATGTGTGCTAACAGGGCCCTGTGTCAGGTCAGATTGTATCAAGGCTTATTTTGATTTTTTAGGTGGGGGTGTGGTTCGAGTGCTGTCGTGTTTCTTAGCGATACCTTCTTGCTCTCCGGCAAAGTGCAGGGCTGTGTTGAATGCTTCTTTCGTAAATGCCAATACATGCGCAAAGCCTTCATCACTCAATTGGCGCGCGTTATCTTGTGAGCGATAAATATTAATGAACTCTCGTTCCCTTTGATATTGTAGCGGAAGCCTTCCAGCGCCCCAATCGTGCAGGAGTTTCCATGTTTCTGGAGAATAGGTGCGGCTGTACTTTAAGATAAAAGGGATAGGATCATTGCGCGCGAGAAGCGCGCTCAAGCGAAGAATGAGTTCGAAGGATAGAGTGGCCGTGCCATTTTCAACGGCTTCGAGCAGTGATTTGTCTTTTAATTGCAGGGCGTCACTTAATTCGCTGACGGTGAGGCCAGCAACCTCTCGAAGGTCTTTTAAGCTTTGGCCCGCTGCGAGCATCAGTTTTAACTGATCCTGCGATTGAATGAGCGCTTTGCCGACTTTGTATGATGTGTCGGTTGTACGTTTGGCGAACCGGACCGCTTGACCCGCTGCACTACCAATGCGTTCAAACAGGCCTGAGATTGCTTCTTCACTCACCCAAGGATCTGGAAGATCTTGCTCGGACGGATTTGCGGAGTTACCGGTCTTTCTCCGCTCGCCCTGACTGCGAGCGTCCTGATCAGCCTTAATGGCATTGCGCAGCTCTTCTACGAGTTCGTCTTCGCTAAGCTGCGCTTTGCCGGGTTGATCAGGTTCTTTGGTCATCTAGCGTTAACTTGCTTTTGCAATAGAAGCTTGGGCGGTCGCTTCGATATAGTCGAGCAGGACCTCCACGCTTTCGTCAACAATGAAATCAATCTCTAGCTCATCGCTGCGCGTTTCGCTAGCTTGCTTTTCGACATCTTCTTCCCACGCTTCATAATTTGCATACGGTTCTTTACCGTCAAGAGCTCGACGCCTGTTCTCTAGCGAGAGCTGCTCTTTCTCAGCTTCCTGAATCTCCTTTTCCCGGGTGGTTCTTTTGAGGGAAACTTGAGCTTGGTTGCGTTGTTTTTCCAATAGGGCGATCTCTTCGAGCAAGACTTTGAAATCTTCGTTCTGTGCAAGGCGCTTTTTATGTCTCTCGTTTAGCAGGGACTCTATGCCTGCATTGTTTTGGACGACGCTGTAATCGGCAGCTGCAATTGAATCCCATGGAAGTGCGTTTTCTAAAGCGTCTTCACCCACCTTTGTGCGGTCAACAATGTCTGGGATTTCAATGTCTGGCACTACGCCTTTGTGTTGCGTGCTCGCCCCTGAAATTCTGTAGAACTTAGCTTGAGTAATTTTCAATTGGCCATGATTTAAAGGCCTAACGGATTGGACTGTGCCTTTACCGAATGTTTGAGAACCCATTACCAAGCCGCGATCGTAATCCTGTATCGCACCAGCAAAAATTTCTGAAGCTGAGGCGCTAAGACGATCCACAAGCACGACTAAGGGCCCGCCATAAACCAGTTCTGGATCTGGATCTGTGAGTACTTCAACGCGGTCATTGGCACTTCGAATTTGAACGGTAGGGCCTTCCTCAATAAACAGGCCTGTTAGGCGGTTTGCCTCATCGAGAGAGCCGCCTCCATTGCCTCGCAAGTCGATAACGAGCCCATCCAGTTCCCCATCTGCCCGCATTTCGTTGAGCAGGTTTAAGGTATCGCGAGTAGTGCTTTTGTAATTTGGGTCGCCCGTTTGCATGGCTTGAAAATCGGCATAGAACGTTGGGATTGCGATTACGCCAACGCGCTTTTTGACTCCATTACGCTGAGTCTCGATCAGTTTGCTCTTCGCAGCCTGATCTTCAAGTTTTACTTTGTCTCGGACGATGGCGATTTGTCGTGTTTCGGTATCTACTTTTGCTTCTGAGGGGATAACTTCCAAGCGGACTGTTGAGTGTTTGGGCCCACGAATCAACTCGACAACTTCATCAAGACGCCAGCCGACCACATCGACCATGTCGCCGTCTTCGCCCTGGGCAACGCCAACGATGCGGTCAGCAGGGCCAAGCTGGCCTTGTTGCTGTGCAGGTCCGCCAGCAATCAAACGAACTACTTTTGTAAACTCGTTATCCGCTTGCAAAACGGCGCCAATGCCTTCAAGTGACAAACTCATGTTGATATTAAAATTTTCCGACAGGCGTGGGGAAAAATAGTTAGTGTGCGGGTCGTAAAGGGTGGTGAACGCATTCATGTAAGCTTGAAATGCATCTTCGCTTCGGGTTTGCAAGGCGCGTTTTAGCTGCGATTGATAGCGGGTACGGAGTGTCTTGGCGGCTTCTTCCAGTGATTTGCCTGAAAGCTTTAAAGAGAGCGCGGCGCTTTTCACCCGCTTACGCCATATGTCGCGAAGTTCATCTTCCGTCGTCGCCCAAGGAAGTTCTGATCGGTCAGACAGGATGAATTCGTCATTTTCGAAGTCCATATCTTTGAGGTCGTTTTTGAGGAGCTCAATTTTGTAGACAGCGCGCTTGATGACGCGCTCTTGATACCGATTGTACATTTTAAAGCCAGGCTCTAATTGGCCTGTCTTTAACGCGCCATGCAGGCGAGTGCGGTAGGGTGCAAATTCTTCAATGTCTGACTGGAGAAAGTAGAGTCGTTGGCTATCGAGTGAGTCGAGGTAATGATCGAACACACGCTCTGACAATGTTCGATCGATATCTTGCTTTCGATAATGGCTAAGTAGCAGAGAGCGCGCGATATGAACACTCGCCTCTCGTTGAGATTTTTCAGGAGATAGTTCTGGGGTCGATTGCGCTTGTGCAAGTAGGTCATCGAGACTCTCCTGCGCTGCGTGAACAGAGCCGAACGACAACAACGATATGGCGACGACTAGTACGTGTATAAATTTCATCACTTCACTCTTTTCACTCATAGACCCTAAGAATTGTATGTTATAGCCCAGATAGCCGCCACAAAGGTTGCCAAATATTATGGGTAAACGTGCGCTGTGTCGTTTCAGATTTGAAACTTAGCGATTCGTTTCCTAATTTGTAGACTAGCTTTAATGCAACATGTTCCCTGATTGCAATGTTTTTAGAGGAAAGAGTGATGTCTGTACTAGATAGTATTTTTAATTATAACGAGCGCTTAATCGTTCAAGAGATGGCCGCGCAGCTAGAAAACGAGTCATGCACAGAAGAGCAACTAAGTGACATCGCGTGCTTGGCGTTAAACAAGGTGCCTGCAAAATACATCAAGCATAGCGTGGACAGAGCGTTTTATATGAGTAATGACGAGCGCGCCGAGCTAGAGGTTAGTGTCAGGGAGTCTGTTACGGAAGCCATTAAGTTTATTAAAGGCGTGAAGAACTAGCGCTCGTACGCTTAACCTCTTCAGGCAAAGCGTACGAAGCTTGATTATTAAGCTAGTGCAGACTTGCTTGATTCTTGGGTTGTCGCTTCATGCGCACCAAAGACAGCCGAGATACATGCTTTAATACGTCTTTCGTAAACTTCGCGCAGCTCGTTGCTGATGAGCATGTCTGCATACCAGTTCGTCAGTAGCGCCTCTAACTGTTCTTCTCTGCTCTGATGCCCAGCGCTGCTCAGGCCCTCTGATAGACGGCTAACCTGAAGCTGCATTCTTCGCTCTTGATCTTGTTCTGGGGAGCTAACACCCGCGGCAATCTCACAACGTATGCAGAGCTCTTTCACGGCGTTTTCGTCAGAGGGTTTTACTTTTCCATTTCCCAGATCCTGCCAAAAACGTTTGAAGTGCGACTCTAGACTCTTATCTAAACGCATTGTGCTGACAAACTCTTGTTTGCTCGCGTCCAGCTCACCCTGAGCGAATGCCGTATACGCAAGTACCGCTTTCCGCTCTGCTTCACTCCACTTATTGATGACTTGCTGAAAGCCTAGTCCCTTCAATTGCACCTTCACTTGCGCGATGAGCTTGTCGTATTGATCGTAAAGGCGGGCTTTCTCTTTTGCAGGGAGGTCACCAAGTTGCTTGATCTCTTTTCGTAACTGCGCGAGTGCAGATTCTGCATCAGCTGTTTCACTGAAAGGCTCTTTCACCAGTTCTTTCGCAGCGTCGAGCGCTGATCGAGCAGCGTTACGCTGCTCTTTCTCTGCATCTTTTGCCTTATTGCGTTCTTCGTCTCGACGTTCAAAAATTGCATCGCAAGATTTACGGAATGCTTTCCACAAAGCGCGATCTTTCTTGTGCTCTGTAATGCCCACTTGTTGCCATTCGTTCTGTAAGGTTTTGGCGCCTTGCATGGCGGCGTTCAAATCGTCGCTCTCAGCCAACGCTTGGGCGCGCGCGACAATGTCTTCTTTCAAGGCCAAATTTCGCGCTCGCTCTGAAGCGAGTTTTTCATCGAGCTTTTCAAGTACGGCGTTGAACTTCTCTTGTAGTGAGCGGCTTTTCTTGTGATCTACCGGGTAGGCATCGCGCCATTCGTTCCGCGCCTGGCGATTGATTTTCTCGACGCCTTTCCAGTCTGGATTCTCCCAGTTGTTTTGTTCTACGAAAGCACTCAATTCCTCAAGCATTTTCGCTCTTTTCGCCAAATTGTTTGATTTCACCTGGCTTTGCTGGGAATAGAACTCGGCACATGGCTCAAATGCAGTATCTGACGCTGAAGAGAAACGTTCCCACAAACTTTGATCTTGCGCACCTCCAAGAGATTTCCATTCGTCTTGCAGACTCTTTATTTTCGCGGCTTTGTCCTGAGGATCAAGATGCTGTTCTATCAGTTGTTCCATGGCCTCACAGAGCCTTTCTTGTTGAGGCGAAGCCGCGAAGCCTTGCCAATCGCGCAGTTCGTTTAGCTGGGCGCTTCTGAGCTTTAAGCTTGCCGCAAGTTTGTTCTGGCGGCGTTTGTCGAGTTGGCCGTATGTTTTTCGCACTAACTGCATTTGTTTTTTGGAGGAGGCGAGTTGCTTTTCTTCCAACGACGCATCCAGTTTCATCAGCTGGCGCTCCAATTGATTTTCGAGCTCATCTTGTCGCTGTTTTTCCGCTTCTTTATTCGCTTTAGAACTCGCGATCTGTTGCATGGCGCGCGCAAGTACATCTGGGCGTTCGAAATTCTCTGGCCAGTCTATCTTGGCAATGATCTTACCTAACTGCTCTTTGCTATCTTCGTTTTT
This sequence comes from Oleiphilus sp. HI0079, assembly GCF_001635105.1. Classification (NCBI taxonomy): domain Bacteria; kingdom Pseudomonadati; phylum Pseudomonadota; class Gammaproteobacteria; order Oceanospirillales; family Oleiphilaceae; genus Oleiphilus; species Oleiphilus sp. HI0079. The sequence continues at coordinate 8,614 of NZ_LWFT01001261.1, read as the reverse complement.
TGAATCCAAGAGCGACTCAAGCGCAGGGCTTTGCTGAGTCAGTTTTTGCAGGGCGTTGTGATAGCGACGTAAAAGCCCCATTGCCGTGTTGTATGTCTTCTCTGTCAGCTTGTCGATCGATTGTGCTTTTGTTGACTCGATCCAGCGCGTTTCTTGGGTTTTGATAATCGCATCAATAGCCGATACTTCCTGCGCCGAGGCGGCTCTCTTTCGTAACTGATCAAGCGTGTCGTTTAGAGTGTGTAACGTGGCAGACAGCTCAGAATGCTCCGAATTCGATTCGCGATCATTTGGTTGCGTTGGATCAACCTCGTTCTCGTTGTCTTCCGTTTTCGCATTATTTTTTGACTCTTCGGCAAGTTGTTTTGAGCGAACATCGCATTGGTAGAAGAGATCTTGATACTGGTTCGTCTCGTCTTCAGTGGCGATCGCACTCAGCGTTACCCACTTCTGAGTAAGACTCTCTAGTTTCGCGCTGTACAGGTTAGTATCCTCTGTACTTGCGTGTTCGCGTAGGTTGCTCAACAGAGTGAGTAGTTGTTCGCGTTGTTCTTGGGCGAGTTTTTTGCGTTCACGGATGGCGCTTAGCTTCGCTTTGGCAATTTGGAAAACGTTTTTGTCTTTTGAGCGCGCAACATCAATGACCTGTTGAAGGTTTTGTTCCGTTTCGATGAGTTCGGTCGCAGCTTGGCGCACGCGGCTAAGGTTCGCTTTGCTTGCGATTGCCAGAAGGGCTTGCTCATCTTGCAAGCGAGCTAAACCGTTCATAAAGTCATTTTGCGACTCGGAGGCAATGATAATTTCAGCCAATAGTTGGTCGTTTTGAATTAAATCAAACAGACTTAGCCCTAACTGCTTGATTTGTTCTGCTGTGATTTCAAGCGCTTGCGATTTGTCTTCTTCTTTTAAGGAAGCGTAGTGCTTGATAATCGTTGCTGGGTCTGAGAGTCGTTTAAGCGCAGCAATACGAACATCTGCTGCCGCATCATTGAGCATAAGCTGGACGAGCGTCTGTTGCTCTTCGTTGTTGGCTGAATTCAGGTCTGCAATAGCATTTTTGCGTACTTCTGATGAGGCGTGTTGCCACTTGGGCTTAAAAAGCTTTGATAAAAAACTGGCCATGAGGGTCCCTGCTTTTTCGAACGCGAGCCATAGTGGTTTCGCGATAGTATTTGTTCTTGGAGTGCGCGTATTCTTATCATGTTTTTGCGCGGCAAGTTAATTAGTTTACCCTTGAATTTGTGTGCAAAGAAGCGTTTATTTAAAAGCCCTAATTTCATCACTTTAAGAGCAATGTAGTGGAAGAATCTGAAGACAAAACCTTGGTCACTGATTTGAAGAGCAAAGCGCTTGATTTGCTATCAAGACGGGATCATTCGGTACATGAACTCAGCGAAAAGCTCCGCCGTCACGCTCCGGATGTTGATCCGAGGCTGCTTGATGAAATCACGACTCAATTGATTGAACTTGGGTATTTGTCCGAGCAGCGTTATGTCGATATGTTGATTCGGTCGCGTTCTGCAAAAGGGCAAGGCCCTGCGCGTGTGCGTCAGGAGTTGCAGTTGCAACGTGTTGATAGCGAGTTAGTCTCTTTGTCTTTTGAGGCATGTGATATCGATTGGTTTGAGTTGGCTCGACAAGTGAGAGAGCGGCGCTTCGGGCTGGATGATCCTGGTGATGATCAAAAGTTACGCGCCAAACAACAGCGGTTTTTGTACAGTCGAGGGTTTAGTAGTGATCAGATTCATTACGCTATGCAGCCCTCTGAAGATTAGTCCGGTTTGTCGGGATGCAAATGGTCTTTGATGATTTCAAACAGTTCGGGGCGATTCTGGGCTATCTCATCTTTGCTCAGGCCTTCCAGAGAATGCGGATACTTAAGCCATTCTTCTGTTTCGTGCAAGTAGAAGTCAGGGCTAATGTCGGTCTGATTGCGTGTTGGTTTGTAATACGGAACGGCGACTCTAATTTCCGCCGGAGCATTCCTTCGGGCATGGTTCTTTAGGTGGTCGATCACGGCTTTGATGGTGTGCCCTGTGTCGAACACGTCATCGACAATAAGCAAGCGGTCTGTGTGTTGGACATGCTTGATTAAATAACTCATACCATGAATGCGAATCTCTGAAGAGCGGCCGTCGATACCCGTGTAGGATGACGTACGAATAGCGATGTGATCTGTTTCGATGCCGTGATATTCGAGAAGCTCCTGAACAGCGGTTCCAATAGGCGTTCCACCACGCCATAGCGCAATAATGATGCTTGGGCGAAAATTCGAGTCTAATACTTGGGCGCCGAGGCGGAAGGAATCTTCGAGAAGTTGTTGTGCGCCGATATAGGTTTTAATCGCCAAGTTACTCGTCTCAATAGCTGGTAAGTGGGTCCGATTATTTACTTTTTAACAAAGATTTTGCAAGCTGAACGACCCTACTAACGATGGCCCTAGGTTGTTTGCAATGAGCTCGGATATTCAGGCGAGAGTCGAAACAAAGCGCTATGTAGAAGAAAAGAGTCTCGTCGAAGACAGCTATCGCTTGGCGGTAATGATTTACGAGAGTGGTTTTCGGCCTGATTTTATTGTCGGTATTTGGCGAGGAGGTTCAACGGTTGGAATTTATGTTCAGGAATGCCTTCAGACGCTTGGCTTGAGAACGGATCATATAGCGATCAGAACTTCATACCGGGGTATGCAGCAATACTTTACCGCTCTCGATCAAAAACAGGATATTCGTGTACACGGGATACAGTATCTGCTTGAGAACATGAATCACGACGACAAGTTGTTGATTGTCGATGATGTATTTCGCACTGGTCGACATATTGAAGCGGTAATTGCGCGCTTGAGCAATAAAGCAAAACGAAACATGCCCAGCGATACGAGAATAGCGATGCCTTATTACAAAGAAGGGCATAGCGAAACAGGGCGGGTGCCCGATTTTTATCTGCATAAAACAGACGACTGGTTAGTGTTGCCCTATGAGTTAACCGGTTTGAGTCTAGATGAAATCAAGGCTCACAAGCCTTGGGTCGTACCCTATTTGAGGCCAAAGCTACTGGACTTTTAATTTTGCCGATAACGAATTAGCTGTTCCTGAAATTTTGGCGTGGTGGCTGGTCGTTCTTTCTGCTTGCCGTCGTCAATCCAGCGGAGAACGTCGTAATAGCGTCTAATGTTTTGCACATAGATGACGGGCTCGGAGCCCCTGGCATACCCATAGCGTGTTTTTGAGTAGTATTTTTTTTGCTGAAGCAGTGGCAGAAACTCTTTTACATCGGCCCATTTATTTGGATCTTTGCCGCCTTTTTCGGTAAGGATACGCGCATCTTCCAAGTGCCCAAGTCCCACGTTGTAGGATGCGAGCGCAAACCAGGTTTTATCCGGTTCGGGCACGCTATCTGGAATGCGTTTGTGAATGCGGGCGAAGTACTTTACTCCGCCTTTGATGCTTTGGAGTGGATCTAGACGGTTTTTTATACCCATTTCCTTGGCTGTAACCTGCGTTAGCATCATCAGGCCGCGCACGCCGGTTGGCGATACGGCGTTAGGCCGCCAGTGTGACTCCTGATAGCCCATAGCCGCCATTAAGCGCCAGTCTGTCTCATATTGCTCCGCATACTTCTTATAGGCGTCTTCGTATTTTGGTAGGCGTTGTTTGGAATGCCGTATAAAGGTTCGAGCGCCAACATAGTTAAATTGCGCTAAATGACCATAATACCGTTCGGTGAGGTACATCAGAGTGCCGTCGTCTTTGATCTGGCTAATGAATGCATTGGCCGCCTCGAGAAGGGACTTGTCAGTAGAATTTGGGAAAAACCACGCGACGCCCTTTGGATCTCCGAGTTCAAAGGCTTTTCTGACGCGCGGGTAAAATGCGCGGTGAAGTTGCAATTCAAGCGAATAGACCAGTGCGTAATCGACCTCGCGATCTTGTACCATGCGAATGAGGTCTTCGGTATCTTCGTTGATGGCTTTCCATTTAAGATCTGGTAGCTCCTGCTTGTGTCTTTCAAGCTCCAATAACAAGTGACTATCAATCGCTACAGCGATGCTTTTTCCGACTAAATCGCTCGTCTTGCGTGGGCGAGTTGAACCGTATCGATAGACAATGACGGGCGTCGCCTCGAGAAAGCTATCGCTATAAAGATAGCGTTCGGTATTCGACTCATTGGTCATCATCATGGCTGCGGCCATATTGGTATAGCCATTGTCGAGCGCCGAGCGAACCTGAGAGCGTGTTCCGGCGACTTTTAAGTCAAGCTCGACGCCAAGCGTTTCTGCAAACATCGAGACTAATTCATACTCTAGGCCCTCCCGAGTTTCGCGGCCCTCGTAGTAAATTCCGGGAGCGTTACGAGAGATAACATGCAGGGTTTCACGCGTTTGTATCCGCTCAAGCTCGGTAGGGCTGCCGCATGCAGTGAGCATCGCGCTGAGCAAGATGAGAAGGATAAATATTGAATGGTTAAGAGGTTTCAATCTAAAGCCTTGATTCGAAAGGACTCTTTTGGAAACGAGTGTTCAAATTACTGAATAATGAGTATAGATAATGCAGAGCATTAGAGCGAGCGTAAATACTAATGTATGTTTATAGTTAACAGGGTATGGCCTTTGCAGTAGAATACGCGCCTTTCTTCTACCCGTTTACCCGCTCAGAGGCTAGCCAATACTATGATGGAACTTCGTGGCGCTCCCGCTTTATCTCCGTTTAAGCAACGTTCCCTTTTAGGCCAACTCCAACAGCTCAATCAGAATGTCGCTTCAGTCTACGCTGAATTCATGCACTTTGTGGATGTAAAAGAGGCGCTTGAGGAATACGAGCTCAACGTGCTAAACCGCTTGTTGACCTACGGACCAAAGGCAAATGTCGAATCTGTTGATGGTAAATTGTTCCTTGTCGTACCGCGCTTGGGAACGATCTCTCCATGGTCCAGTAAAGCAACGAATATTGCTCTTGAATGCGGTTTAGACAAGATCAAACGAATCGAGCGCGGTATCGCCTACTTTGTTCGGGTCGAAGGCAAACTCGATAGCGATGCGCATGCGCTCATTTCCAATGCATTGCATGATCGCATGACGCAGGCCGTCTTTCACGAGATAGCGGGTGCTGAGTTATTGTTCCGCGAGTCAGAGCCCGCGCCACTGAGCACAGTAGATGTTCTTTCCTATGGGCAAGATGCCTTGGAAAAAGCGAACCAGCGAATTGGTCTCGCGCTCGCAGACGATGAAATTGAATATTTAACGAAAGCGTTTATTGATCTAAATCGCAACCCGACAGACGTTGAGTTGATGATGTTTGCGCAGGCGAACTCCGAACACTGCCGGCACAAGATATTCAATGCGTCTTGGGATATTGATGGCGAAGCACAAGAGAAATCGCTCTTTGCTATGATCAAAAATACCAATGCCTTAGCGGGCGAAAAGGTCCTTTCCGCATATAAAGATAACGCATCGGTTATCGTTGGGCACAAAGGTAAGCGCTTCTTCCCGAATCCTGAAACCAAGGTGTATGAGCCGCATGATGAGGACATTCATATCCTCATGAAAGTGGAAACGCACAATCACCCCACGGCGATTTCTCCTTTTAGCGGCGCCTCAACGGGTTCTGGCGGCGAGATCCGTGACGAGGGCGCCACGGGTAAAGGATCTAAGCCAAAGGCTGGCTTATCGGGCTTTACTGTTTCTAATTTGAAAATCCCAGGCTTTGAGCAGCCTTGGGAAAAAGATTACGGCAAGCCGGAGCGAATATGTTCTGCGCTCGACATTATGATTGACGGGCCGATCGGAGGCGCTGCTTTTAATAATGAGTTTGGTCGACCGAATCTTGCAGGTTATTTCCGAACTTTTGAACAAGAAGTCAGTTACGGCGCGCAGACAGAGGTTAAGGGTTATCACAAGCCGATCATGATTGCCGGCGGTTTAGGAAATATTCGCGCGGATCACGTAGAAAAAGGCGAGATCTCTGTTGGTGCCAAATTGATTGTATTGGGCGGCCCCGCAATGCTGATCGGCTTGGGTGGCGGCGCTGCGTCATCTATGGACTCGGGAGCAAGCCACGCCGATTTGGATTTTGCATCTGTTCAACGAGAAAACCCAGAAATGGAGCGTCGTTGTCAGGAGGTTATCGACCGTTGTTGGCAGCTGGGTGACGAAAATCCAATAGCCTTCATTCATGATGTGGGCGCTGGCGGTCTCTCAAATGCGTTTCCTGAGTTGGTAAAAGATGGAGGGCGCGGCGGTCGTTTTGACTTGCGACAAGTTCCCAATGATGAGCCCGGTATGGCGCCGCACGAGATATGGTGTAACGAGTCACAAGAGCGCTATGTTATGGCCGTTGAGCCAAAAGATTTAGCGCGTTTTGAAGCGATTTGTGCTCGTGAACGATGCCCTTATGCGGTTGTTGGTGAAGCGCTCGAGCAAGACGAGTTGACCGTTGAAGATCCGCATTTTAATAACAAGCCTGTTGATCTTCCTATGTCGGTACTGTTTGGCAAGCCACCAAAGATGCATCGAAGCGTCGAAAGCGCCGCATTCCTCAAAGAAGTATTTGATTCAACACAGATTAATATTAAAGAAGCTGCCGAGCGCGTGCTTCGTTTGCCTAGCGTGGCGAGTAAGAGCTTTTTGATTACCATTGGCGATCGTAGCATTACCGGTATGGTGGCCCGAGATCAGATGGTGGGCCCTTGGCAGGTACCCGTTGCAGATGTTGCGGTGACTGCCTCTGATTTAGAGGGTTATACCGGCGAAGCGATGGCCATGGGCGAGCGTACACCGATTGCCATTATCGATGCCGCCGCTTCCGCCCGTATGGCGGTTGGTGAAGCCGTAACGAATTTGGCTGCGGCGCAAATAGCATCGATTTCTGATATCAAAATGTCCGCTAACTGGATGGCGGCGGCCGGACATACCGGCGAAGACGAGAAGCTATATCGAGCTGTTGAAGCTGTGGGTATGGATCTATGTCCTAAACTGGGCATATCGATTCCGGTTGGCAAAGACTCGATGTCGATGAAGACCGTATGGAGAGACGAGCAGGGTGAAAAGGCGGTTGTCTCGCCGTTGTCGCTGGTTATTTCGGGTTTTGCGCCTGTGAGTGATGTTCGTAAAACGCTCACGCCTCAGCTGCACGCTACCTCAGATGCAACGGATTTGATTCTCATTGATTTGGCTAACGGCCAAAACCGACTTGGCGGCTCTGCCTTGGCGCAGGTTTATAATCGTGTTGGCGCTGTATGCCCTGATGTAAATGATGCAGAAGATCTAAAAGCGTTTTTTGCCGTGATTCAGGGATTGATCGGTGACGATAAGCTGCTGGCTTATCACGATCGTTCTGACGGTGGATTATTCGTCACGCTGTGTGAAATGGCGTTTGCGGGCCATGTTGGTGTTGATGTGAAGCTAGATATGCTTGCAGAAGATGCTTCTCATTTTGCGCGTGAGCTATTCAATGAAGAGCTAGGTGCGGTGATTCAAGTGCGTGCTGAAGATACAGAGTTTGTGCTTCAGCAATTTAATGCCGCAGGGCTTGGTGAACATACTTTAGTCATTGGGTCTCCAAACGACCGCGATAGTATTGAATTTACTTTTGATGGCGCGGAAGTCTTGAGTGCGAATCGAGCCGACTACTGGAAGATTTGGTCCGAGACGAGTTATCGGATTCAGTCCATGCGCGATAACTCTGAGTGCGCACAAGAAGAGTTCGACGCATTATCGGATACGAAGAACCCAGGTCTTCACGCGGCACTGAGCTTTGATGTTAACGAGAATGTTGCCGCGCCATATTTCAATACAGGCGCGAAGCCTAAAGTTGCAGTGCTGCGTGAGCAGGGTGTTAATGGTCAAATCGAAATGGCGGCCGCATACACCAAGGCAGGTTTTGAGGCGCAAGACGTCCACATGAGTGATTTGAATAGTGGTCGAGTTGCGCTGGCTGATTTCAATGCCTTGGTGGCTTGTGGCGGCTTCTCTTATGGCGATGTGCTCGGTGCAGGCGAAGGCTGGGCGAAATCGATTCTCTTCCATGAGCAGGTGAAGAATCAGTTTCAGGCTTTCTTTGAGCGTGAGAATACCTTGGCGTTGGGCGTGTGCAACGGTTGTCAGATGCTGTCGAACCTGCGAGAGATCATTCCCGGAACAAAACACTGGCCGCACTTTGTTCGTAATCGCTCTGAGCAGTTTGAGGCTCGCTTCGTTATGGTTGAGTTGCTTGAATCGCAATCGGTGATGCTAGATGGCATGGCAGGCACTCGTATTCCGGTTGCGATCGCGCACGGAGAGGGGCGAGCGGAGTTCGGCTCAGAGAGCGCTATTCCTTCGTTGATTGAAAGTGGTCAGCTAGCGATGCGTTATGTTGACAATTACGGCGCTGCGACAGAAAGCTATCCATTCAATCCGAATGGTTCGCCAGAAGGGGTGACCGGCCTTTGTTCCGAGAATGGTCGCGTAACGATTATGATGCCTCACCCTGAACGCGTGTATCGTACTCTGCAAAATTCCTGGCATCCATCGGATTGGGAAGAGCGAGCGCCTTGGCTGCGTATCTTTGAGAATGCGAGAGCCTTCTTTAAGTAAACGGGAGTAACGGCTAACGCTCCCTGCGTGAGCTTGCTGCAACAA